>JAUNAE010000021.1:4494-22997 GCA_030527765.1 Eubacteriales bacterium | reverse complement strand
AGAGAGATCGATATATAAGGAAGAAACGTGCTTAAGAGGAATGTTATGTGGAGAAAAGGAAAGATACCGTACATAATTTTCTTATCTTAAGCACTTTTCAGTTGATTCTATTGTCAAAATACGATAGAATGAACGTTGGTACGTTCGCAGTGTTTCGAAGCAAAAAATTGGTTTGAAGACTGCGAATTTTGAACGATATAGAACATTCACCTCGACGTGAAGGGAGAGTTCCCGCCGGGAGAGGTATAGCCAAGCTGTATGTCTGCCAGGAAAGGAAGAATCTCTTATGAAGAGCCGATACACGAAGGATTATGAATACAGGGATGTGGTCGATGAAAACGGCCGCGCCTCGTCAGAACTTGTTTATACCGGAATTTATCATGACAGCACTCTGACACCGGAACAGTTACTCTGTCTCCGACGTCGTTCTCTTTTGGCATCGGGTCTAGCGTTGGTTCTGCTGGCTTTTGGGGGATTTTTTTCTTCTTCGGCAAGCAGATCTTTTCTTGTAATGATTCCATATCTGGCATGTCTTTCTACTTCTGTCTTTTTTCTGGCAGGAGCAGTGATGCTGTGTCGGGTGCCGAATCATATGACGGAGAAACAGTACGAACATAGTTATGCACGCACTGCACGGAGTTCTATATTGACAGGATTTTTTGGAGTGGCTGCAGGAGTGGCAGACGGGATTTTTCTTGTACTGCATTCCGGTGAGCTTGTCCTTCCGGGAGATCTTCTTCTGGAGGCTGCGCTTATTCTTACGGCTGTGACGGCAATCCTGTTCTATCGGCGATGTCGAGAGTTTCTGCAGGAAATATAGGAAGATTCGATTCGCACAGGTAATAATTATTTTTTTATATCCATACGGGAGGAAAACAGTATGAAAAACAGACTGGCAAAAGCACTTGCCCTGGGACTGGTTTGCATCATGGCATCCAGCACCGCAATCTACGCTGAAGCATCTTCTGACACTCCACTGGTAGTCGGCTATGATGCATTCAATCAGAAATTCAGCCCATTCTTTGCAACCACATCTTACGATATGGACATTGCATCCCTGGTATGCCCGGCACTTTACGGTACTGACCGTGCAGGTGAGATCGTATTCAACGGTATCGAAGGTGAGACTCGTGAATACAACGGCACCGAGTATACTTACTACGGTCTGTCCGATGTATCTGTAGAGAAAGGTGAGACTGAGACTGTTTACACCATTAAGCTTCGTGAGGATGTTACTTTCTCCGATGGCACACCGATGACCGCAGATGACGTAATCTTCACATATTACGTACTGCTGGACAACGATTATGATGGTTCTACTACTCTTGCTTCCACACCAATCAAAGGAATCAAGAACTATCAGAACAACTCCACTGCAGCAAGCTCTATTTCCGATGAGGAAGTTGCAGCAGCACTGGCTGATATGCCGGAGGAGCTGGTTCCGGTTATTTCTGAGAACGTTGTAAGACCACTTCTTGTTTCTGAGGCAGAGTGGTGTGAAGGCGCACTGGAAGATTACAAAGACGCTCTCGGCGTTTCTACCGTTGAGGAGATGTTTGCAGCTCTGTATGCACAGCCTGTACAGGAAGACTATTCCGCAGAGGGCAAAGATATGGAGACCATCATCAACGAGACTGCAGAACTTTACGGTGGAGATTATGTAGCACTTGCAACCAACTATGGCGATGCTGCATATCTGGACGAGTCCGCAGCCAAAACTGCACTGCAGTATCTTGTAGATGCAAAGACTGCAAGCGGTGAGGGAGAAGAAGTTCCGAACGTTGAAGGTATCGTAAAAGTTAACGACTACGAGATCCAGGTTACAACTGACGGATTTGCAACCAACACCATCTATCAGCTTGGTGTTCAGGTAGCTCCACTTCACTACTATGGAGATGCTTCTCTGTACGATTATGACAACAACTCCTTCGGTTTCACCCGCGGAGATCTGTCTGCAATCCGTGAGAAGACAACAGAGCCGATGGGCGCTGGTCCTTACAAATTTGAGAAATACGACAACAAGATCGTATACATGAGTGCAAATGAGAACTACTTCCTCGGTGCTCCGGCAGTGAAGAATGTACAGTTCAAAGAGACTTCTGAGTCTGATAAGATTCCGGGTGTACAGCAGGGTACTACCGATCTGTCCCAGCCATCCGGTTCCAAAAACAACTTCGATCAGATCAAAGAGATCAACGGAAACGATGATCTGACAGGCGATACGCTGACAACCGTTCGTACCGACTTCCTTGGATATGGTTACATCGGTATCAACGCAGATATCGTGAAAGTTGGAGATGACAAAGCTTCTGATGCTTCCAAAGCACTTAGAAAAGCAATTGCTACCATCGTATCTTCTACCCGTGACGTCAACATCGATACTTACTACGGCGATGCTGCATCCGTAATCAACTACCCGATTTCCAGCGTATCCTGGGCTTCTCCTCAGAAATCCGATGACGGATATGAGGTTGCATTCTCCAAGAACGTAAATGGTGATGCAATTTACACAGATGACATGAGCGCTGAGGACAAGGCAGCAGCTGCAAAAGAGGCTGCTCTTGGATACTTCGAGGCTGCCGGATACACTGTGGAAGACGGCAAGATCACTGCTGCTCCGGAGGGGGCTCCAATGCAGGTTGAGGTTATGATTCCTGGCGGCGGCGAGGGAGACCATCCTTCTTATGGTATCTTGACTGACACCAAAGAGGCTCTGGCTGACCTTGGCTTCACTCTGGAACTGAATGACCTTTCTGATGCAACTGTACTGTGGGATGCTCTGGATGCAAACACCTGCGAGATGTGGTGTGCAGCATGGGGTGCAACTGCAGATCCGGATATGTATCAGGTATATCACTCTGACAACATGACAGGTGCAGGCGGAACAAACTCCAACCACTACATGCTGGAGGATGCTACCATGGATGCAATGATCATGGAAGCAAGAACAACCGATGATCAGGAATTCCGTAAAGAGACTTACAAAGAGTGTCTGAACATCATCCTTGACTGGGCAGTTGAGATCCCGATCTACCAGAGACAGGAGTGTACACTTGTATCTACTGAGAGAGTGGACACCGATACTCTTGTAAAAGATCAGTCTCCATACTATGGATGGTATTCTGAGATTGAAACTCTGGCTCTGAAATAATCAGTCGGAGAACAAAGTAGTAACTAATTAAAAGATGTGTAAGGGCTGATGCGCGGTGCCCGGGGAATGAGATCATTCCCCGGGAAACTACGTATCAGCTCTTTCATGGTTTATTCACATCGGTATTTTGACCGATCAGACTGATTAAGGAGCCTGAAATCATGATGAAATATATCTTGAAGAGACTCGGCATCAGTATTGTCATTCTCTTCTTCGTAGCACTTATTATTTATACAATCATGCGCTGCATGCCTTCCTCTTATGTGGAAACTCTGGCTCGAGAGATGTCTCAGAAGCCCGGAGCAAAGAGCTATGAGGAATGGCTGGCACAGCTGAATGCAGTTTACGGCCTGGATTCCGGAATTATTCCGGGATATCTGCACTGGCTTGGCCAGGCTGTAACAGGTCATTTTGGAGATTCCTGGCAGTGGAACGTGCCGGTTCTCACAAAATTCGGCAATGTAATCTGGTATTCTTTTGCACTTGCTCTTTGTGCATCTGTTCTGGAGTATCTGATTGCGATTCCTCTTGGTATTGCAGCTGCAAGAAAGCAGTACAGCAACACCGACTATGTTGTAACATTTATTTCTTTGATGGGTATTTCCCTGCCGAGCTTTTTCTTTGCAACGGTTCTGAAGTATATCTTCTCCGTAAAACTGGGCTGGCTGGATCTCTACGGTATTGTAGGCCGTAATCACATGAGCCTGTCTTCTTTCGGACAGTTTCTGGATACCTGTCAGCATATGATCCTTCCGGTTATCACGCTGACGGTTGTCAGCATGGGTTCCATGATGCGTTATGTTCGTGCGAACATGCTGGAAGTATTGAATTCCGATTACATTCGAACCGCCCGTGCCAAAGGACTTCCGGAACGAAAAGTCATCTACCATCATGCATTTAGAAACACCCTGATCCCGATCGTTACCATTATCGGCGGATCTCTTCCGGGACTGTTTGGCGGTGCAATGATCACGGAGACGCTGTTCCAGATTCCTGGCATTGGTTACACAGGTTATCAGAGTATGGTCAAAGGAGATATTCCATTTACCATGTTCTACCTGACATTTCTCGCTGTACTGACACTGCTGGGCAACCTGATCGCCGACGTTCTCTATGCCGTTGTCGATCCGCGTGTGCGTATCAGCTGAGAGGAGGATTGACACATGAGTGAAAACAAAAACACAAATTCTTCTGCAGCTGCACAGGAAACCAGTCTGGGTGACGAGTCCCGTGTCCGGGTACTCTCTCCGGGAATGCTGGTAGCGAAGCGATTTGTCCGCAACCGTCTGGCAATGTTCGGACTGATTATTATTGTCTGTATGTTCCTGTTCGCTTTTCTCGGAGGAGTGGTAAGCCCTTACGGAGAAGCACAGGTTTTCCGTAAGGTTGAGAAGACCGAGAAGGATTATGCCGGAGCAAAACACAACGAAGATTACAAATTTGCATATGCATCCAAAGAGAAAACCCTGTCCGGCCGTGCACAGTCTCAGCTGATTCTGGCCATTAACCAGGGAAAAGATACGTTTGAAGTAGATGGAAACACTTATAGCCTGGAGGCTATGGGCGAGGCCGGATATAAAATTTCCGGAGCTATGGAGATTGGATCTGCTACATTCCTTCGTGGAATTTATGTTTATGACAAGACTTCCACACCGGAACTGACGGATGAGATCAAAACCGCATTTGAAGAGGCAAACAATGAGGGAGAAACTTCCTTCGAAGTTGACGGAACGACCTATATGATTACGCAGGCGGGACGTTCCCTTAAGATTTCTTCCGGTGCAGAGTACGGTTTTGCAACCCGTTACATTTTCAACACCTTCAGCGAAGACGAAGAACTCAGCTATGAACTTCGCTCCGCAGCTGTATCCGCTTTGGCGGAAGGCAAAGATTCCTTTGAAACTGCGGAAGGCAAATACAAACTTTCCTATGATAAGGAGTCCGATTCTGCTGTGATCACAAACGCAGCAGGAGAGGAAGCAGCACTGATTTCCCGTTTCTCTGTAAGTCCGATTGTCTCCGGCATCCACCTGAGCATTGATTATATCCGCACAGTGGAGGAGGCAATTACAAACGGTGAAAACTCCTTCACCTTCCCGAACAAGGACGGCGAAGATCAGGAATACAAACTGAATCTGAAAAATGAGCAGTATGTGATCCGCACACTTCAGGATACACAGCTCAACGACAACTACTCGTACCCATCCAAAGCCCATCCACTGGGAACCGACGGAAATGGTATGGATATTCTGACGCGTCTGATGTATGGTGGACGAGTTTCCCTGATGATCGGCTTTATTGTCATTCTTCTGGAAATTGCTATCGGCGTTGTTATGGGTGGTCTTGCCGGATTCTTCGGCGGCTGGGTAGACAATATCATCATGCGTATGGTTGATGTCGTTTACTGTATCCCGGCCATGCCGCTGTACATCATTCTCGGATCTATCATGGATTCCTTCAAAATTTCCCCGAAGATCCGAATCTATTTCCTGTGTCTCGTTCTCGGACTTCTGGGATGGGCCGGAATTGCACGTATGGTACGTGGTCAGATCCTGTCTCTCCGTGAGCAGGAGTTCATGATTGCTGCAGAGGCAACGGGTATCAGCGTACATCGTCGAATCTTTGTACATCTGATTCCGAACGTATTCCCGCAGCTGATTGTTATCGCAACCATGGGTCTCGGTGATGTTATTCTGACCGAGGCAACCTTAAGCTTCCTGGGACTTGGTGTAAAATATCCATTCGCTTCCTGGGGTAACATTATCAATGCCGTTAATGACTCCTATGTCATGTCTACGTTCTGGTTCGTATGGATTCCGGCAGGTACTTTGATTCTGCTGACCGTACTGGGCTTCAACTTCATCGGCGATGGTCTGCGCGATGCGTTTGATCCGAAGATGAAACGATAAGGGAGGATAAGAAGAATTATGGCAAAAGCAAAAGATGTGAATTATATTTCCGCGAAGGAAGCCCGTGCCATCTCAAAGCGCAATCGTAAGATTACAAGTGTTATTGAGAAAAAGCGCAACCGCCGCCATATTCCGGAGTCTGAGTATGTGACTACCATGAAGAATCCTGAAAACATTGTCGAGTTCGACAATGTGCACACATACTTTTTCTCCGATATCGGTACTGTCAAGGCAGTACACGGTGTCTCCTTTGAGATTCCTCAGGGAAAAACCGTCGGCGTCGTAGGTGAGTCCGGATGCGGAAAATCCGTAACAAGTCTTTCTCTGATGCAGCTCGTTCAGCGTCCGCAGGGGCAGACCGTCAATGGTCAGATTCGTCTGAACGTTGGAGAGGGCAAGGCCATCAGTGTGGCAGATGCCCCGGCAGAGATGATGCAGAAACTTCGTGGAGAGCAGATGGCGATGATTTTCCAGGAGCCAATGACTTCCTTAAATCCGGTCTTCCGTATTGGAGATCAGGTAGATGAGATCATCAAAATCCATAAGCCGGAGATGAGTGCCGAGGCTGTGAAAGCCCGCACCATTGAGATGCTGGAAAAAGTCGGTATTGCCAACAGCAAAGGCGTTTACCGTATGTTCCCACACGAGCTTTCCGGTGGTATGCGTCAGCGTGTCATGATCGCTATGGCACTTGCCTGTGATCCGAGACTGATCATTGCAGATGAGCCTACCACAGCACTTGACGTTACCATTCAGGCACAGATTCTGGATCTGCTTCGAAATCTGAAGGATGAAATCAATTCTTCCATCATGCTGATCACCCATGACCTTGGTGTAATTGCAGAGATGGCGGACTATGTCGTTGTTATGTATGCAGGACGTGTTGTAGAGAAAGGTACCGCACAGGATATCTTCAAAGATCCACGTCATCCGTATACCATCGGTCTTATGAATTCCAAACCGGTGGTAGGTAAAGAAGTGGATCGTCTGTACAGCATTCCGGGTCAGGTTCCGAACCCGATTGAGATGCCGGATTACTGCTATTTCCGCGACCGCTGTGAGATGCAGGTCAACGGATGTGACGGTGTATACCCGGATATGTATCAGGTATCCGAGACACATTTTGTCAGCTGCCATCGCTGTGACGGCTGCAAAGTTGCTGAAAAATATGAAAAAGACAAGGAGGTGACGGTATGAGCACAGACAATATTCTCGAAGTTAAACATCTGAAGAAATATTTCCCGATCCGCGGGAATGTGCTGACCGGCGCCAAAGGATATGTGCGGGCAGTGGATGATGTAAGCTTTTCCATTCCCCGTGGAACAACCATGGGTCTTGTAGGAGAGTCCGGATGTGGAAAATCCACAACAGGACGTACCATTCTTCGTCTGATCGAGAAGACCGAGGGAGAGATTCGCTTCAACGGGCGGGAAATCAGCGATCTGAAGAGAAAAGAGATGAACGAGCTGCGTACCAAAATGCAGATTGTTTTCCAGGATCCATACTCCAGCCTGTCTCCGAAACTTCCGGTAGGTGAGATCATCGGTGAAGCGGTAAGAGAGCACAAGCTTGTTAAAAAGAATGAACTGGATGATTATGTATCCAATGTTATGAAAAACTGCGGTCTGCAGGAGTATCACAAGGATCGTTATCCTCATGAGTTCTCCGGCGGTCAGCGCCAGCGTATTTGTATTGCACGTGCTCTTGCACTGAATCCGGAGTTTATCGTATGTGATGAGCCGGTTTCTGCGCTGGACGTATCCATTCAGGCACAGATTATCAACCTGCTTCGTGATCTTCAGAAAGAACATGGACTGACCTATCTGTTCATTTCCCATGACCTGTCTGTCGTAGAGCATATTTCCGACACAGTTGGTGTCATGTACCTGGGAAGTCTGGTAGAGTTCGGAAGCAAGAAAGATATCTTCGCAAATCCGCTTCATCCATACACAAAAGCACTGTTTTCCGCGATTCCGATTCCGGATCCGGACAGCAAGATGAAACGAATCATTCTGGAAGGAAGCATTCCTTCCCCGGCAAATCCGCCGAAGGGCTGCAAATTCCATACCCGCTGCAGTGAATGCATAGAGATCTGTAAGACACAGGCTCCAAAAGAAGTGGATATGGGGAACGGCCATCGCGTAAGCTGTCATCTGTATGATGAGAAATAAACGCTGAAAGGCTTGTAAGAAGAAAGGAACAAAGCGGATCGCAAGAATCCGGCTGAATTCTTACAGAACATACAAAGACCATCCGGTCATGTACGTGAAAGTACATGTCGGATGGTCTTTTTTGTGGAAAAACGGATCAATATCTCTGGCGGTATTCATTCGGAGTCATATGAACCAGCTTCTCAAAATTTCTCGTGAAAGTCAGAACGTTTTTGAATCCGACGGAGCTTGCAACTGCGGTAATGGAGAGCTTTGAATAGCTTAACAAATATTTGGATTTTGAGATGCGGAACTCGGTGATGTACTGGTGTACCGTAATTCCCATGTGATCCTTAAACATTTTGCAGAAATAATACTTGGAAAAGCCGACATTTGCACAGAGTGTATCAATAGTCAGATCTTTTTTGTAATTCTTTTCAATATAAGAAAGGGTCTGATTAATAGCCGTATCCTGGGGAGGCTGCATGCTTTTGGCAGTCAGAACATTGACGGACTGCTTATACAGCTGAAAAAACAGCTGATGAAGAAGAGTACTTGCTTCAAACTGATCTTCAAAAGATGCATCGTCGAAATCAATATTCAAAAGTGAAAGAAACAGCTTTGGAATTTCGTTGTGCTGACTGGTGTGATAGATGCAGTTGTTTGTTCGTACGAAATTATAAAACTGCTGGGCATGTTTTCCGCTGATGACAAGATAAATGAAGCTGCCCTTTTTCCCCCGGGGTTGAGTAAAGGTGAGAGGGGTGTTGCAGGCGGAGATGTAAATATCATAAGGATTAATCTGGTATTTGTTGTTGTATTTGGAAAAGACAAGACGGGTCTGGGAATAGAGCAGAAGATAGTCTGCGTAGTTGTTCGTATTGCCTCTTGTAAATTTTGTATCATTGGTGAAGCCGATTTCCTTGACGTAGAAAGGGAGCATTTCTACTTTTGTATCAATTGGATTTTCGTGCTCTGTGTAGCGCATGGCTGACAAAATTTTGCCTAAATTCATGAGATATTCCTGCCTTTTGTACAATTAGTATAAGAAAAATTCGCGGAAAATACGATTGTTGAAAAAATTTATTGTAATTATTTTGAAATAAGTATATCATTATGCTTAGAATATAGCAAATAGGAATAAAAAAACAATAAATGAATATCGAAAAACAATTTTTGATATTGAAATGGAGCGGCGTTGTATGGTACAAGTGACATATGACAACACGAAAAAGAAGTGGAAAGGAGAGCTACTTTCAAATGAGTGATTATATCTTGGAACTGAAAGATGTGGTAAAAACATTTGGCGGCGTTAAGGCTCTGAATGGTGTGCATTTTCAGTTGAAAAAAGGTGAAATTCATGCGTTGATGGGTGAAAATGGTGCAGGTAAATCTACATTCATTAAAGTCATCACCGGAGTTCATCAGCCGGACAGCGGTATCATGCTGCTGGAGGGTGAGAAGGTAACATTCCGTAATACGGCAGATTCCGCAAAGATGGGTATCGCTGCAATTTATCAGCACGTTACATCCTTCCCGGATCTGACAGTTACTGAGAATATTTTTATGGGTCAGGAGATCAAGAATAAATTTGGTTTCTATGACTGGAAGACAATGAGAGCAAAAGCAAAAGAGCTGATTGAGCCTCTCAGCAAAGAAATCGATGTAGATAAGCCAATGGGAACTCTTTCCGTTGCTGCACAGCAGCTGGTTGAGATTGCAAAAGCACTTTCCCGTGATGCTCGAATCCTGATCATGGATGAGCCTACGGCTTCTCTTACAAGAAATGAATGTCTTCAGCTGTACCAGATTGCCAAAGATCTTCGTGACAGAGGTGTTTCCATCATCTTTATCACACATAGATTTGAGGATATGTACGAGCTGGCTACCCGCGTAACCGTATTCCGTGATTCCACATATGTAGGAACATGGGATGTAGACGGAATTACAAACTCCGATCTGGTTAAAGCGATGGTTGGTCGTGAGCTGACTGCAATGTATCCGGAAAAAACCGCTAAGATCGGTGACGTGGTACTTGAAGTTGATCACATTTCCAAAGAAGGTTACTTCAAAGATGTATCCTTCAACGTACGTCGTGGTGAAATCCTTGCTCTGACAGGTCTGGTTGGTGCCGGACGTACAGAGGTTTGTCAGAACATCTTCGGTATTATGACTCCGGATTCCGGATCGATTCGTCTGGAAGGCAAGGAAGTCCATATTAAGAGCCCGATCGATGCTCTGAAACTTGGAATCGGTCTTCTTCCGGAGAACAGACAGACACAGGGTCTTGTTAATGAACTTCCGATCTATCAGAACGTTACATCCGCTACAATGAAGGACTTCGTTAAGGCTCTGCAGCTGGATGAGGATGCGGAGATGGCAAGAGCAATTGAGCTGTGTAAGAAGATTCAGCTGAAAGCAAATGATATTACCGCACCGCCGTCTTCTCTGTCCGGTGGTAACCAGCAGAAGGTTGTTGTAGCCAAGATGCTGAACTCCGAGCAGAAAGTACTGATCATGGATGAGCCTACAAAGGGTATCGACGTAGGTGCAAAATATTCTATTTATGAAATTATGAATGATCTGGCATGCAAAGGATATGCGATCATTATGGTATCTTCCGAGATGCCGGAGGTTCTTGGTGTTGCTGACCGTATCGTTGTTATGAAGAGCGGTCGTGTAACCGGTGAGTTCTCCGAGATTAAACTTGTAACCCAGGAGATGATCCTTGAGGCATCACTGAAGGAAAAAGGGGGAGATAAGTAATGAAAAAACTTCTGCATTCTAGAAATACCGGACTGATTCTTGTACTGGTCATCCTGCTTGTGGTTGCCCGCTTTATCACTCCGGGTATGTTCTCTGTTTATTCAATGATCAATATGCTCCAGAACAACGGAGTATACGCACTTCTCGCAATTGGTGAGATGGTTGTTATTCTGACAGGCGGAATCGATATTTCCATTGCCTCTCAGCTTGCTTTTGTAGGTATTGTTACAACTTCCCTTTCAGGAAAGAATCCTGGAGTACCGGGATTTGTATGGGTACTTGTAGCAGTTCTTCTCGGCGCACTTTGCGGTGCACTGAACGGTTTCCTTGTTGGATACCTTCACATGGTTCCGATGATCTGTACACTGGGTACCATGTATATCTTCCGCGGACTTGCATTCGTAGTATCCGGCGGACAGTGGTGGTTCGCAGCTCACTATCTTGACAGCTACAGATTCTGGGCAATCGCAAAAGTCGGCGGTCAGGTTCCGCTGCTGATCATCCTTGTTGTACTGATTATGATTATTGTAGGTCTTTTCCTTGGCTACACAGCTCCGGGAAGAAGAATCTATGCAATTGGAACAAGCCGTGAGTCTTCTGCAGTTGCAGGTATCAAAGAAGAGAAAGTTACTTTCTATTCTTTCGTAATCTGCGGTGCTCTGGCAGGACTTGCAGGTATGATGTATACCGCAAACTATGCAATTGGATATTACGGTATGGGCGAGAGCTTCGAGATGACTGCAATTGCAATTTGTGTACTTGGTGGTGTTTCTATCACAGGTGGTAAAGGTCGTATGGACGGTGTTGCCATCGGTGTACTGATTATGGCTGTTGTAACTTATTTCATCAGCATGATTCCTGGTATGAGTGTTTGGCAGAAAGCATTCCAGGGAGGCATCATTATCGCTGCAGTAGCGATTAACTATTTCACTGAGCGTTCTGCTGCGAAACAGGCTCTGAAAGAAAGGGGTGCGTTGATCTAATGCCGGGAAGTAATTACGATAGAGATCTAACAGTAAAAGAAGGTTTTGTATTATCAAAGTTCCTTGTTAAATGGGAAATGATTCTTGTCTATATTCTGGTAGCACTGAATCTGGTGCTTGCTATTTTCAGAAGTGACCTGTATTTCACCAACGGTACCGTTCAGTCCATCATTAACTCCGGTCTGGATGTGTCACCAATGGTTCTTGGAATGGTATTCATTCTTCTGCTTGGAGATATTGATGTATCTGTAGCAGCTGAGATGGTTCTCGGCGGAATGGTTACCGGACTTTCCATGGATGCCGGTCTGCCGGCTCCGATCGCGGTTATTCTTGGAATTCTTGTATGTATGGTTTGCGGTGCATTCAATGGTTTCTGTGTTGCATTTCTTGAAATGCCTGCAGTTATCACCACAATCTCCACATCCATGTTGTTCAGAGGTATTGTAGAGATTGTTCTCGGAGAGAATTCCCTGAAAAACTTCCCGAAATGGTACAATGCAATCGGATGGAAAAACATGTTTGGTATTCTTCCGATTTCCATGATCCTTTTCCTGATTATGGGTGCTATTTTCATTTTTGTTCTTCACAGAACAACTTTTGGACGTAAAGTTTACATTGTTGGTAACAACCCGACTTGTGCTACCTACTCCGGAATCAGCGTAAAAGGTGTGAAGATGTCAGTCTTCATCCTTATGGGATTCATGGCAGGTATCGGTTCTATCTTCTTCGTAGGTAGAATGGGTGGTGGATTATCTTCCTCCATGGGTACCGGTTATGAGATGACCGCAATTGCCTGCGCCGTACTTGGTGGTGTATCCACAAACGGTGGTAAAGGTAAAATGTACGGACCAATCATCGCAACCTTTATTATGGCGTTCCTTACTTACACCCTTGGTCTTCTCGGTATTGACCCGAACACCAAGAAAATCTTTACCGGTGTTATCCTGATCGTCACAATTCTGATCTCCACTGTTAACAAACAGATGATCAAGAACATCAAGCTGAAACTGTTCTATCACAACAACAAGAACATTGAAGCAATCAACGACAGAACCAATGAGGCTGTCAAAGAGAGGAAGAAAGAGATCAAAGAACTGAAGAAGAGCAATGATTCTGACAGAGATAAGAAGATTGCGAAACTTACAGAGAAGATCGCAGCTGCTCAGAAAGAGTGCAAGGAGAAATCCGCAGCATGGTGGGCTGAACAGCAGGAAGACGCTAGAAAAGCAAAAGAGCGTTTCGAGAAATAATTAAGAAATATAAACGACAGTTTATATAAAATTTTTATTCCACAAGGAGGAAAAACATCATGAAAATGAAAAAGGTAATGGCTCTTGGAGTCGCTGCTGCAATGATCGGAACAACACTCAGCGCAACAGCAGCAATGGCAGCTGGTGACACAAAGGATGTTGCTGGATCTCACGTATTTATGTTCAAATCTGTAGGTAACGCTTTCGGTGTTATCATGTACGACGGATTCTCCAGCTACATGGAGCAGGTTGGCGAGAACTGCATCGAGAAATCTCCTGCAGAGACAACTGTACCGGCACAGGTTCAGCTTCTTGATGAGTCCATTACACAGGGATGCAAATCCATCTCCATTTCCACCAATGGTGATACCGGATTTGATGAAGTATTCCAGAAAGCTAAAGATGCTGGAATCCCGATCGTATCTGTAGACTCCGCTGCATCTGCAGACTATCGTGTAACTCACAACAATCAGGCTTCTTCCGCTGATATCGGTGCAATGCAGGTTCGTGCAGCTGTTATGATCACACTTGGTGTATCCTTTGATCCGGAAGACGCTGATATGAGCAAATCTGTAGAGGCTGCTCTGGCTGACTATGATGGAGAAGAGATCAACATCGGTGTTCTTTCCGCTGGTATCGATACTCCTGTACAGAACGGCTGGATCGCTGAGATGGAGAAAGAGCTCTCCAAAGACATCTACGCTGGAAAAGTTAATCCGGAACTTGACAAGAAATATGGTGATGACGAGGCTACCAAGTCCACAACTCAGGCTCAGGCATTCCTTGCTGAGAACAAAGTTGACGTTATCATTTCCCCAACAACTGTAGGTATCGCAGCTGCAGGTGAGGTTCTTACCCAGGCTCAGTCCGATATCAAACTGACAGGTCTTGGATTACCATCTGAGATGAAGAACTACATGCCGGCTACCGCTGACGATGATGAGTTCTCCTTCGTTTGCCCATACATGATGCTGTGGGATGTTAAACATCTTGGTGCTTCTACAGCAGCTATCCAGATGGCAGTTGCTAACGACGGATTTGACGGAGCAGCTGGTTCCGAGCTTACCATGGAAGCATGGGGAGACTATGAGGAAACTACTTTCACCGCTGAAGAAGATGGCGATGGAACAAGCGTTCTTACCGGTATTCCTTACGTATTCTACAAAGACAACATGACAGAGTGGGCTGATACTCTCTAATTCTTAGGGTTTTATAGTCTTCAATGATCAATGAACGTCCGCCCTTTCGGGGGCGGGCGTTTTCTTTTTTGATATACAGGGAGCTTTGTTCCTGTATAAAAGCCTTGTGTTTAAAAATTTTCATGATGAACAATGGGGGAATAATATGAAGTATTTACTGGGAATTGACAATGGAGGAACTTTCTCCAAAGCAGCAATTTTTGATGAAGACGGAAACCAGATTTCTGTGGCAAGTGCGCCGACTGTTACCCTGACACCGAAGCCCGGTTACACGGAAAAAGATCTGGATGAGTTATGGGAAGTCAATGCCCGTGCAATTCGGGAGTCCATCGAAAAGAGCGGAATTGATCCGAAAGATATTGCAGGTGTATCTTTTTCCGGAGCAGGAAAAGGTTTATATATGATTGGATATGATGGAAAACCTTCTTACAACGGAATCATGTCCACAGATACCCGTGCATGGGCACAGGTGGAAGAGTTTTACAAAACAGGCGTAAATAAGAAAATTTATGACAAAACTTTTCAGGAAATTCTTGCTGTTCAGCCTGTGAGCCTTCTCAGATGGTTCAAAGACAATCAGCCGGAAGTGCTGGAAAGAACAAAATATATTTTTGCAGTGAAGGATTATGTCCGCTACATGCTGACAGGAGAAGCCTACAGTGAATATACAGACTGTTCAGGCGGCAACCTTGTGAACATGGTTACGAAACTGCATGACAAGGAACTGATGGAGTGTTATGGACTGGGAGAATGCTATGACAAGCTTCCTCCGCTGAAATATTCCGCTGAACTTTGTGGACATGTGACGAAAGAGGCGGCAGAGAAGACACTTCTTCCGGAAGGAACACCGGTTGCGGCCGGTATGTTTGATGTGGATGCCTGCGGCATTGCTTCCGGTTTGATTAATGAGAAAGAAATGTGTATGATCGCCGGAACCTGGAGTATTAACGAGTTTATCGGAAAAGAGCCGATTGCAAATGGTACTGTTGCATTGAATTCCATGTTCTGTATGCCGGGATATTTCCTGATTGAGGAGAGCAGTCCGACATCAGCCGGTAATCTGGAATGGTTTATCCGCAATCTTATGAACTATGAGAAGGAAGAAGAGAAAGCAAAAGGCGGCTCTGTATATGACATCACAAACGAGTGGGTATCTTCGATTGAGCCGCAGGATTGTAACGTCATCTTTCTTCCGTTCCTGAACGGATCCAATGAAGATGCTCTTGCTAAGGGGACGTTTGTTGGTCTGACGGCATATCACAGCAAAAAGCATATGCTTCGTGCAGTTTATGAAGGAATTGTTTTCTCTCATGTAACTCATGTGAAGAAACTGCTCAGAAACCGTGAGACTCCGGAAAGAATCCGTCTGGCAGGTGGAGCTGCAAACTCTGACGTATGGGTACAGATTTTTGCAGACGCTCTGCAGATTCCGATTGATACGGTAAGTGACAAGGAACTGGGTGCGCAGGGAGCTGCAATGGCTGCCGGAATTGCCGCAGGAATTTATAAGGATTATCAGGAAGCAGTTGAGAGAACTGTGAAGATTACAAAGACTATTTATCCGCGTCCGGAATACAAAGAGATTTATGAAGAAAAATATGAGACCTACCGTGCAGTCATTGACGGACTGAGCAGTGCGTGGGAACATTTCAAAAACTAATGGAGAATTGGAGAATACAATGAGCGCATATACACTTGGATTGTATGAGAAAGCAATGCCGGGAGATCTTTCCTGGAAAGAAAAACTGGAAGCTGCAAAAGAAGCAGGGTATGATTTTGTGGAAATCAGTGTAGACGAGACAGATGCAAAACTTGCACGCCTGGAATGGACGAAAGAGGAACGTCTGGAACTGGTGAAGACGATGTATGAGGTTGGAGTTCCTTTAAGAACCATGTGCTTAAGCGGACATAGAAAATATCCGATCGGAAGCAATGATCCCGAAATCTGCCGCCGCGGAATGGAAATTATGGAAAAAGCTATTGATTTGGCAGATGATCTTGGAATTCGTATTATCCAATTGGCCGGATATGATGTATACTATGAAGAGTCCACACCGGAAACCGTGGAAAGATTTGGCAGAAATCTGAAAAAATGTGCAGAAATGGCAGCGAAGAAAGGAATTGTCCTTGGCTTTGAAACCATGGAGACCGAATTCATGAATACGGTGGAGAAGTCCATGAAGTATGTGAAGGAAGTGAATTCTCCTTATCTTGGAGTGTATCCGGACATGGGCAACATCACAAATGCAGCAGTACTCTATGGGACAGACGTTCTGGAAGATATCAGAACCGGAGAGGGACATCTTGTAGCCGTTCACCTGAAGGAAACCGTACCGGGAGTGTTCCGTGAGGTTCCATTTGGAACAGGCCATGTGGATTTTGCGTCTGTCATTAAAGAGACCTGGAAAACAGGTGTGCGCAGATATGTGACAGAAATGTGGTATACTGGAAATCCGGAATGGAAAAAGGATCTTGATCATGCGGTTGGCATGATGAAACCTCTTCTGGACGAACAGTCAAAGTAAGAGTAAAAACGGGCCGCTGTTTGTGCTTGCATGAGCAGCGGCCAAAGAAGTATAAAAGGAGCATAAGACAGTGATAGAAGTAAGACATCTGGCAAAAAAATATGGGAATCACTATGCAGTGCAGGATCTGTCCTTCGAACTGGAAGGGGGAAAGATCTACGGACTTCTGGGACCGAATGGAGCAGGAAAATCCACGACCATGAATATGATCACCGGATATATTGCCTCCACGGAGGGAGATGTGCTGATTGACGGACACAGTATTCTGGAAGAACCGGAGGAAGCCAAAAAGCATATCGGATATCTTCCGGAAATTCCGCCGCTCTATGTGGATATGACGGTCAGAGAATATCTGTGGACAGTGGCAGAACTGAAGAAGATTCCGAGGGGAGAGTGTGACGGAATACTTTCGGATATTATGGACAGGCTGAGTCTGACAGAAATGAAAAACCGACTGATTCGAAACCTTTCCAAAGGTTACCGCCAGCGTGTCGGAATTGCCCAGGCATTGATCGGCAATCCGGAAATTATTATTCTGGATGAACCGACGGTCGGTCTGGATCCAAAGCAGCTTCTGGAAATTCGTGAGCTTGTGAGAGAACTTGGAAAAGACCATACGGTAATCTTGAGTTCCCATATTCTTTCTGAAGTGAGCGAAGTCTGTGAATATGTTCTGATAATGAAAAAAGGCCGGTTGATTGCCAGGGAACGGACAGAAAATCTGGGGCATCTGTTCCGGGGACACAATACTCTGGAGATGGAAGCGGAAGGGGAAATAACTGCCATTCGTGAACTGTTGAAGACGTTTTCGGAGGCGGAAAACCTGGAAGTTTCAGAAACAGAGGAACATCCGGAAATCTGTCGTATTCGCCTGGAGACTCCTCATGACAAGGATATCCGGAAAGAACTGTTTTTTAAATTTGCCTCTGCAGGCATCCCGATTCTGGAAATGAGAAAAGGAACAGTTTCCCTGGAAGACATTTTCCTTGAGCTTACGGACGGAGAACAAACAGAACAGAAAGAAGCCGGGGAGGAATGATCATGAACGGAGTTTACAAAAAAGAAATGCGCAGCTATCGAACGACGATGACAGGTTATGTGTTCGTTGCCTTTGTTCTGGCTGTGATTGGAATTTATTTTGCTTATATTAATCTTAATCTCGCATCTCCGGATATCAGCGGAGTTTTTCAAAGTATTCAGTTTATTTTTCTGATTATTGTGCCGATATTGACGATGCGTGTCATTGCAGAAGAGCGGAAACAGAAAACCGATCAGCTTCTGTACACCCTTCCTCTGACCGTATCGGAAATTGTGGTTGGAAAGTATCTCGCACTGATTACCATGTACGCCATTCCAATGGGAATTGTGTGCATCTATCCTCTGATTTTGAGACAGTGCGGAACGGTCAACATGAAAACGTCTTATCTGGCAATTCTTGGATTTTTCCTTCTCGGATGCGCCAATCTTGCCATCGGACTTTTTATGTCATCTCTTACGGATAATCCGGTGATCGCTGCAGTGACAAGTTTTGGACTGCTTTTGATCTGTTATCTTATGGATAGTGCGGGAC
>JAUNAE010000021.1:1318-4484 GCA_030527765.1 Eubacteriales bacterium | reverse complement strand
GATCCCGAATACGGCTATGGCATCTCTTGTTTCTTATGGAGTCGTCATTTTGCTTCTGGCAGCAGTGGTGTATCATCTGATTCAGAATCTGCTGATTTCGGGAATTGTCCTGATTGGGTGTGAAGGAATTCTCTTTCTTCTGTTCCTGATAAAGCGGACTGCTTTTGAAGGATCCTTTCAGAAACTGCTTTCTCTGTTCTACATGAATGGAAGGCTGACATCATTTTTTGATGGTATTCTGGATGTTTCCGCAATTATTTATTACCTTACCATTATTGTGATTGCCCTGTTCCTTACAGGACAGACTATTCGAAAACAACGTTGGAGCTAGGAGGAACGGAAGGATGAAGAATCATAATCGCAAATATTTATACCATGGATCCTTCAGTATTATTCTGACCGTCATCCTTATTGTGGCAGCAGTGCTTGTGAATTTGATTATCAATAAACTGCCGTCACAGATTACACAATTTGATTTCAGTACTGTGAAATTATATACGCTCACAGATGTGACAGAGAACTTTCTGGATCATCTGGAGAAACAGGTAGATATTTACTATATCTGCGAAGGTGGAGAAGAGAACGACACCATTCAGAAACTGCTGGAACGATACAATGATTATTCCGACCGGATCACGGTTACTCAGGTAGATCCTGTGCTGTATCCGGGATTTACAAAGCAGTATACAGAGGAGTCTCTGGCGAATAACAGTGTGATTGTTGCAAGTGGAGATGTCTCCAGAGTGATTAAGGCAGACAGCATGTATGTCTCCGTATACAGCTCACAAACCGGGACCTATGTCAAAGGCGGGTTTGATGGGGAAGGTCAGATTACAAGCGGGATCAGCTATGTGACCTCAGACAATCATCCGGTTCTGTATGTGGTAGAAGGCAATGAGGAGCGGGAATTAACCGCCTCTTTTCAGGATATAATAGAAAAAAACAATATCGAAGTGAAAACGCTGAATCTCCTTTCGGAGGAGAACGTTCCGGAAGATGCGGCAGCATTGCTTCTGAGATCACCGGGTAAAGATTATTCAGCTGCGGAGGCAGAGGCCGTGATTGCCTATCTGGAAAAAGGAGGCAAGGCGCTTATTTACTCCGATTATTCTTTGAATGAGAATCCAAATTTTGATTCGATTCTCACAAATTACGGAGTGGAAAAAGAACAGGGAATTATTCTGGAGGGAGATTCCGGAAGATACATGTCTTATCAGTACTGTCTGATTCCTTCCGTGAATTACACAGAAATTACGGCTTCTGTGTACAACAATACGTATCTGCTGGCTCCTATGAGCCAGGGTATTACAGAAGCAGAAAACCGTCGAAATTCTATTTCATGGCAGCCGCTTCTCAGTACAACAAGTGCTTCCTATGCCAAAGCGGATGTGGAACATATGACGACCTCAGAAAAAGAAGCAGGCGACAAGGAAGGTCCTTTTACAATCGGGGTACTCATTCAGGAAGATATCAATAACGACAAACAGACGGATACAGAGATTGTGTACTACAGCACAGGATATCTTCTGGATCCGGATTACGACCAGAGTGTGTCAGGAAGCAATGGAAAGCTGTTCGGAGATTCTGTTTCCTACCTTTGCAAGGATCTGGAAAGCTCTCTTGCGGTTCCGGCAAAGAGTCTTCAGGTACCGTACCTTATGATGGATAGCCTGACTGCAAACCTCTGGACCGTTGTATGTGTATTCCTGCTTCCGGCGGCATTTGTCATTGCAGGAATGGTTCAGTGGCTGAAAAGGAGAAAAGGCTGATGGGCAAAAAAAACATCCGCTTGCTGCTGGCGGGAATCTGTCTGATTCTTGTCCTTGGAGCAGGTTATGCGGGAATCAGTATTTACACTCGAAACGAAGAGAACAAGCAGACGAAGGAACAGGAGGAGAAGGAGCAGAATTCCATAATCCTGTCCATTGATAAAGAGCAGATTTCGGAATTAAGTGTGGAACATAAGGGAGAAACACTGGTATTTCAGAAAAAAGAAACGGGGTGGGAGACACCGGAGGATTCTGCATTTGAAATGAATCCGGTACGGATTGAGCAAATGCTGAAAGATCTTTCCGGAATTACAGCTGCAAGAACGATCGAGGCGCAGGGGGATCTGAAGGATCTTGGCCTTGGAGAGGAAGCAACCTGTATCACAGTGGGCACAGAAGATGGGAAACAAACCAAGATCTTCTATGGCATGAGAAATCCAAGTACCCATGAACTGTATGTACAGTTGGATGAGAATGCAAAAGATGTTTACCTGACATCCCAGGCGCTGGAACGTCACTTCGGAGGAACTCTGAAGGATTTTGCAAAGTATGAGGAGTTTCCGAAGGTTGCTCCGGAAAACATGCGAATCTTCCGGGTGGAGAAGGAGGATTCCTATGTTCTTGATATGCCGGGAGATGCCAACTGTACGGTAACAGATGGGGATGGATCTCCCCAGCCGGCCAATCTGAATCTTGTTGGTGTCATCCAGAATAATCTTGCGAATTCGGACTGGGCAGATCATGTGGAGTACCACTGCGAAGACTTTGCAAAATATGGTCTTGAGAATCCGACTGCCGTCATTCATGTGACATATGAAGAGAATGAGAAAGAACTGTCTTTTGATCTTACATTGGGTGATCTTGATGAGAAGGAAAACTATTATGTGAGACTGGATGATTCTCTGCAGGTTCATACTGTTCGAAAGGAATACCTGAAAGATTTTGTGGAGAGCAATGCCACATCCTTCTGGAGTCTGACCTACAGCTTTGTTTCAATAGGTGATCTTGATCATATGACTGTGACAGTGAACGGTACGACAAGTGAAATTATTCCTGCATCGGAAGAAGGACAGGATAACACGAAGGCAGAATGGATGTTGAATGGAACACATGTGGATTCCGATTTGTTTAAAGATTTCTACTATTCCTGTGTTGGAGTAACTGCCCAGGAGCGTCTTCCAAAAGTTCCGGAGTTTTCGGAGCAGCCGGCACTGGAACTCACCTATTATTTGACAGACGGAAGCAGTAAAACCATTCAGTATTACGAAGACGGACAGAGTTTCTATACGGCTGTATACGAAGATGGCACAAAAGCGGCCCATACAAACAAATTGTACGTCAATGAAATGCTTGAAAAATACGAGAATAAGAACCCGATTTCGGTTGTCGGCGGCGAC
>JAUNAE010000021.1:0-1308 GCA_030527765.1 Eubacteriales bacterium | reverse complement strand
CTGCAATCCGCATCCGGAAGGGTGCGGATTGTAAACAGTTAGAGAGGATTAAAACAATGGCAGATCAGAACAAGAACTGTAAGACAGTGATCACCGTGGAGGAGGCAAAAACCAATCAGGAACTTCTTTCGTTTATCGAAAAGAGTCCGACAGCGTTTCATGCGGTGGAACAGCTGAAAGAAATGCTTATAAATGCAGGATATGAATATCTTCCGGAAAACAGAAGATGGAATGTGAAAGAGGGCGGAACCTATTTCACCACAAGAAATGATTCTTCCATCATCGCCTTTCGAATTCCGGAAAAGATATCCGGGGATACCGGTTTTCAGATTGCAGCAAGCCACAGCGATTCTCCGACTTTTAAAATCAAAGAGAATCCGGAGATGTTAGTAGACGGACATTACACAAAATTAAATGTGGAAAAGTACGGCGGAATGATCTGTGCACCATGGTTTGACCGTCCATTGTCCATTGCGGGAAGAGTAATTTGCGAGACAGAAACAGGGATTCAGACAAAGATCGTGGATTTTGAGGAAGACCTTGTTATGATCCCGAATGTTGCCATTCATATGAATCGAAATGTCAACGACGGCTATGCCTACAATGTGCAGACAGACCTGCTTCCTCTGTTTGGAGATGAGACGGCGAAGGGAACCTTTTTTGAGAGAGCAGCAGGACTGGCGGGGACCGAAGCTGCGAAACTTGTCGGTTCCGATTTGTTCCTTTATAACCGTCAGAAAGGAAGTGTGTGGGGAGCTTCTAAGGAGTTTGTTTCTGCTCCGAGACTGGATGATCTTCAGTGTGCATTCGGAACAATGAGAGGTCTGATTGAAGCTCCGAAAGGAGCAAATATTGCCCTCTGCGCAGTGTTTGACAATGAAGAAGTGGGAAGTGCAACAAAGCAGGGTGCGGAATCCACATTTTTTGAGAACGTTCTTCGCAGAATTATGAGAGTCCTTGGTAAGGATGAGGAAGATTATGAGATCGCGATTCAGAATAGTTTTATGGTATCTGCAGATAATGCTCATGCGGTTCATCCGAATCATCCGGAGATGGCAGATCCGACCAATCGCCCATATCTGAACAAAGGAATTGTCATAAAGTTTAATGCGAACCAGAAATACACAACAGATGGAATATCAGAGGCGATTTTCCGCAAAATCTGTGATAAGGCAGAGGTTCCGTACCAGTATTTCACCAACCGTTCAGATATGGCCGGCGGATCCACTCTCGGAAACATTGCAAATACAAAGGTATCTCTGAATACAGTGGATATCGGACTTCCGCAGCTTGCGATGCATTCCCCTT
>JAUNAE010000309.1 GCA_030527765.1 Eubacteriales bacterium | reverse complement strand
TGCTCAGCCTCTTCGTAAGCTGCTTTCTCCCAGTACAGACCGATCTCCGGATATCCCTCTCTGTGAGCAACACGTGCCATAGCCAGATACATACCAACCTCAGAGCACTCGCCCTGGAAGTTTGCACGAAGATCAGCAAGGATGTCCTCGCTAACGCCCTGTGCAACGCCTACAACGTGCTCAGCTGCCCAAGCCATCTCAGCCTCCTGCTTGATGAATTTCTCAGCCGGAACACCGCACTGTGGACATGCCTCTGGAGCCTCGTCGCCTTCATGAACGTAACCGCATACACTACATACCCATTTTGCCATAATTTTGTTCTCCTTTTCATAAAAATAATGATAGACTGATCCTTTGGGAGGCTTCTGTCAAACTATACAGAAAAAACCCTTCCCTTTTCGATAAATGTATCACAAATTCTACGATTCGTCAAGTGTTCTAGACTGTTTTTGTCTAGTTTAAAAAAAGAATCTATGTAACGATTCACCACCAGTATCCCGTGAGGTGTTTTCATGCGCTTTTTGCATGAAAACCCAAGAACTTACGCGCCAACTTGCTTAGCATCCGTAAGAAACATCCAGTGGATGTTTCTGTAGGTGTGAGGGTACGGAACAGTTACGAATCTATCAAAAAAGGCTCTATGTCCTCACAATTGCAAGGACATAGAACCCTATAAACCTCTTATCTATTACCGATCATTTCATCGCATGTGATCGTGAATGTCATCTGGTTTTAGAAAGCCCAATCATAAGATCCAGCAGCCAATTCGAATTTCGCACATTCGGAACCATTTCTCTCTTCCTGTCCCTCGTATACAGCACCTTCTGGGAGCTCTACCGCCGCTGCCTGCTCTGCGGTCAGAGGCAGATACAAGGTTGCGGAAGTATTTGCCGGAACCACTGCCTTGTAGGTTTTGATCGCCCCCTCAGCGGAAGTCCAGGCACTCTCGATCTGACCATAGACAGATTTGTAGGTTCCATCTACAGAATCCACACGACCCTGCGGATCGATAGTTGGCTGTAAGAAGAAATGCTTGTATCCAGGATTTGTTTCATCACTCTTGATACCAACCATGTAGTTGTACATCCACTCAACGCTAGCGCCATAGGAGAAGTGATTAAAGGAGTTCATGGAGCTATCGCCATATCCGTCTGCTACAGAGAAGGAATTCCATCTCTCCCAAGTCGTTGTTGCACCGTTCTTTACTGCATACAGCCAGGATGGATCGGTATCCTGCATCATCAGAGTATAAGCGACATCGCCATAGCCCATATCAGTCAATATCGGAAGGATGACGTTTACACCGAGGAAGCCGACGGCCAACGTATTCTCATCCTGTCCTGGACGCAGCTCACCATCTTTGTTCTCGATATTGGCAAGAAGATTTTTGATAAAGGTATCGCGCATCTCATCATTATCATACAGATTGAGCTTGAGAGCCCAGAGAAGACCTGTCTGAGCATTGTCACCAGAGAGCTTCGGCTGTGCAAACGGAAGTACGAAGTCATCCTTATTATCGGTAAGCAGATTGTACTCCTCGTCTACAAAGGTGCTGATAAACTCGGCTTTCAGCTTCTCATATCTTTCCTGATATTCTGCTTCTTTGTCCTCTTTTCCAAGAATATTGGACATTTTTTCCATGAGAACACAGTCATAGATTTCATAAACCTTATTCATGACAGGAAGTCGTGTTCCATAGTATGCAAGCCAGTCACCATAGAGCATCTCGTTGTAGTCTCCCGCATCCATGTAAGCGACCATCTGATCATAGCTGTTTTCCAGGAAGCTTAGATCACCTGTCTGTTGATACATTACCCATGGTACGATGATTCCGGCATCACTCCAACCACAGTTCTTAGCTTCAGCCACTCTTGTACGAGGCATAACATCTGCAAAGAAGTTGTTGGAATTGGCTGCAAAGTCGTTCATCTCGTCGATGTAGTTTTCCATGAACGCATAGAGGTCAAAGTTCAAAGATGCGGACTGTGAGAACAGCTGAATGTCTCCGGTCCAACCAGCGCGCTCGTCACGCTGTGGGCAGTCTGTCGGAATGGAAAGGAAGTTGCCCATCTCACTCCAAACGGTATTTTCTACAAATTGATTCAGATCTGCATCAGACGTCTCAATATCGCCGGTTCTCTCGTTCAGAGAAGTTACTACTCGTCCTCTGGTGCTGTGGATCGTAATTTCCTCTGTAGCAGAGATCTCAACATAGCGATATCCGCGATAAGTAAAGGACTGCTGATATTCCTCCTGGTCTGCTCCGGACATGGTATAAGTATCCGTACACTCTGCGTTGCGGAGCGCGATTCTGTAGAGAGATCCTCTAGGGCCGTCGCTTCCCATTGGTTCTGGATTGCCCCAGCCATCGCTTTCCTCCACCGTACCATAATCGCTGTCACGACCATCATTCAATGCTTCTGCAAAACGGAATGTCACAGTAACCCCTGCATTTCCGCTCATCACAGTATCAAGAAGACCAACCATGTTCTGCCCCATATCGAGGATCAGATTCTCGCCTTCTGGAATTACGATATCTCCGGTTACATCTACCTCTTTTTCCTGAATCTCCCCATAAGTCAGACCCTCATTTGTGCCTGTCGCATTGATAATCTCCTCCGGGTTGTAGGTATATCCATAGATTGGTTTCTGTTCCACCTCATCGCGAATAACGGCTGTCGCCTTGGAGCTTGGGAGAAGCTTTCCATCGTAAGTAGTGATACCTGGGGTACTCCATGCTTTCTCTGGGGAAAATCCAGGCTCTGTCCAGCCGCTGATCTTCTCGGCAAGATTTGCATCATAATGCTCACCATTATAGAAATCATCGTAGGTGTATGGTCCGTTTAAGGATACCTGCCAGGACTCATCGGTATCAATCACTGTGTTTGTTCCATCCGTATAAGTTACGACCAGCCTTCCAGTTAAACCTCTCTCCACACCAGCATCATCTGGTCCGAAAACATCGGTGAAGTCGGACTGATAGCTTGTCTGATACCAGCCGCCGCCTACAGCTGCACCTATGGCGTTATCTCCGCTGTGAACCAACTCGGTTACATCATAGGTCTGATAGTTTACGTATCTCTCATATGCAGTCCAGCCAGGATTAAATTCCTGTGTTACTTCGGTATTAACCTCCTGTCCGTTGATCCATGCTTTATAGACACCCATAGAGGTCATGTAAAGTCTTGCAGATGCGATCTCCTTCTCTTCCAGAGTCAAATCCTTTCGGAATAATGGAGCTGGCTGATCCTTGCCGCCTGCATACAGCCATTTTGCCCCCTCAAGTACTCCTGCAATCTCAAAGCTTGCCGGATCGGAAACTGTTACATCCCCGTCTGCATCGGTCACAGATACGGTCCAAAAATAAACGCCCGCATCCTCCAGCTCTTCGCCGCCATAGGCAATTCCCATAGATCTGGAATCCTCTACAACACCACTGTCCCAAACGACTTCGCCGTCCACGCTGTCCTTTGTAACCACAATCTGGTAGGCGGTCTGAGCTGCACCTACCTGTTCCGAAGTCATTGCCCAGCTGAATTTCACATCGCTCTTATCGATGCCAATGGGATTGTTCATGTAGGATACGCGAGTATCTACCACTGCGGTATCGTCAGCTGCATAGACTGTGGGAATGCTTCCTGCGGAAGAAGCAAGCATCATTGCTGCCATAAGCAAAGCGGCTGCCTGTTTTCTTTTCA
Organism: Eubacteriales bacterium; assembly: GCA_030527765.1. The sequence continues at coordinate 956 of JAUNAE010000309.1, read as the reverse complement.
TGTTAAACTCCTCCTGTTTTATAACGATTTCACGGTGTTTCCTATGAAATTATCATAAAACAGATACGTTGCAATATTGTTAAAAGTTTATAGCACAATTGTTGGGTGGATATTCAAAAAAGATCAGAAATCATGGGAGGCAATGGCAGACAATTATGATAAAATATAGCTACATACCGTTGTTCACAATCCATTTATTTTCACATAGCAGGTAAACTTTATGAAATTGCGACAAAAATTTTTCCTAATCTTTGTACTAATCTCTGTCATTCCGGTGCTGGTGGTATCCATGTACACATATTCCCGCTATACCCGTCTGATTGATCAGCAGATTTCTATGTCCACCGAAAATCTTATGAACACCGCTTCCGGCAGCATCAACCAGATCCTTCAGAATATTGAGCATATCACGGAAGCCATGTATCTGCCTCGAACCGAACATGAAGCAATTGTGGATCTTCTTCCAAAATATTCTGGAGCTCATACACCAACCACTTTGGAAATCTATCAGGACAACGAGAAGCTTGGCTATGCCTGTCAGGACTTTTTCAACTTTTACTCCTATATCAATGGTATTTTCATTTTTACCCCTTCCGGCAAAACCTTAGGCTATGCTTACGGCAGCAATGTCAATGTCTGGAAAGATTATTCGTCAAAGGAGGATGCCTGGTATCAGGACACACTGAACCTTGCCGGAGACATCTATCTGTATGGAAGAAAGGAGAAGCCTTTTTTTCAGTCCGCTACAGATTCTGTTTCCTTCTGCACTGCCCTTTCCGATGTTCGGACCAGAGAGTTCCTCGGTGTCCTCATGGTGGACTGCAAACCGGAAGTCTTTGATCTGACTTCTGTAAATACCATGCCGGAGCTTGCCATTCTTACCGTAACCGACCAAGAGGAACTGCTGTATGAGACAAAAGCGGACCAGACTCTGGAGGAGGATCCGATCAATTCTC
>JAUNAE010000308.1 GCA_030527765.1 Eubacteriales bacterium | reverse complement strand
ATATAAGTGCCCTTATACATGCAGGACACGGTCTGCAATTTCAGAAGATCTTCCATGATTCCAGTACTGGGTGCCAATGTAGCCACAAGTTCTGCGGGCCACGTGCATCCGGGACTGATCGCGGTTTCCGCACTGCGGGCACTCCCAGACCAAGCTACCCTTTGATTTAACGATCTGTATCTCTCCATCAAATCCACATACCGAGCAGTAATCGCTCTTTGTATTCAGTTCTGCATACAAAATCGTATTGTAGATGTGCTGCATAATGCGAATGACCGCTACAATGTTGTTCTGCATATTCGGAACCTCTACGTAACTAATTGCTCCTCCGGGGCTTAATCTCTGGAACTCGGATTCCTTTGATAACTTCGAAAAAGCATCGATCTTCTCTGTTACATGGATGTGATAACTGTTTGTGATGTAATCTCTGTCCGTGACACCCGGGATTTTTCCAAATCTCTTCTGCAGACATCTGGCAAACTTGTAAGTTGTACTTTCAAGCGGTGTGCCGTAAACAGAGTAGTCGATATTTTCCTCTGCCTTCCACTTGGTGCATGCATCGTTTAAAGCTTTCATGATGCGAAGCCCCAGCTCCTTTCCCTCTTCGCTGGTATGCGAAATACCTCTCATGAAGAAAACACATTCCGCAAGACCGGCATATCCGAGAGACAGGGTGGAATATCCGTCATACAACAGCTTATCGATGGTCTCACCGGGCTTCAGACGAGCCAGAGCGCCATCCTGCCACTGAATCGGAGCAACATCTGACGGTGTGCCTTTCAGTCGCTCATGGCGAATTCTGAGAGCTCTGTGGCAGAGATCCAGTCTCTTTTCCAGAATATCCCAGAACTTCTTTTCATCTTTTCCGGACGAGCAAGCCACATCGACAAGATTCAGTGTGACGACACCCTGATTAAATCGACCGTAATAAATACGTTCTCCTTCCCGGTAGTTCTGTCTTCCAGAAATATTTCCCTTTCCAGCATCTGTGAAACGATCCGGTGTCAGAAAGCTTCTGCATCCCATGCACGGATATACGTCTCCGCCCTTCAGATCCATCATAATCTTCTCAGAGATATAATCCGGAACCATACGCTTTGCCGTACACTTCGCAGCAAGCTCTGTTAAATAAAAATAGGGTGTATTCTCGTAGATATTGTCTTCCTGCAGAACATAGATCAGCTTCGGAAATGCCGGTGTAATGTAATGACCGGTATGATCCTTGACTCCAAGAATACGCTGCTGCAGCATCACCTCGATACAAAGTGCAAGATCGTCTCGCTCACGTCCTTCCGGCACCTCATGCAGATACATGAAGATCGTTACAAAAGGCGCCTGACCGTTGGTAGACTGCAGCGTAATCAGCTGATACTGAATTGTCTGGCAGCCTGATTCCACTTCCTTTCGAACTTCTTTTTCAACCAGTTCTTCAAATTTCTCCTGTTTAATAGAAGCACCTGCCTCTTCCAGTTCTTCCGCCAGACGTGTACGGATCTTTCTTCTTGACACATCGACAAACGGCGCGATATGCGATAACGAAATGGTCTGGCCACCATACTGCGTGGAAGCTACTTGCGCAACGATCTGTGAAGCTACGGTGCAGGCCGTTGTGAAACTCTTCGGTGTATCAATTTTGACGCCTGAAATGCAGGTGCCGTTCTGCAGCATATCTTCCAGATTGACCAGACAGCAGTTGTGCATGTGCTGTGCAAAGTAATCGGTGTCGTGGAAATGAATGATGCCTTCCTTGTGCGCCGTTACGATGTCTTCCGGAAGCAGGTACCTGTTTGTATAATACCGGCTCCACTCTCCTGCCATGTAATCTCTCTGCACAGAAAGTACAGTCGGATTCTTGTTGCTGTTTTCCTGCTTCACCTCTTCGTTCTGGACTGTCACCGCACCGGTCTCGTCCACGCCAACCTCAACAATACCTTCGATCTGCTTGTCCAGCTCCGTCTTCTTACGCGCCGTCATATGACGATTACGATAGTCACGATAGAGATCGTAGACATTTTTCTTGCGCGAGTAGAAGATGCCCGAAAGCACCATCTCCTGCAGCTCTTCGACCGAGTAAGATCTGTCAGCCCTTGTGACTTCAGCCGTAATTCCTGTTACGATTGCCGAGATCTGTTCATCAGATAAGCGAAGCTCCTCACGATACTCGTCTTTGTTTGCAGCCTCAATTGCTCTTCGAATTTTGATGGCCTCAAACGGAACTTTCTCTCCGGAACGTTTAATAACAAATCGTTCTTCTGTTTTTGGAACGCCTGCGTTCGTGTACTCCAACATTTCTATTTCCTCCTTTATTTCTCGCTCCTGCAGCTGACTTCTCAGCTGCTTATTGACATTGTTCATCTACCTTTAATATGGACGAAAATGTTGAAAAAGACAGACGGCACACGTGCGTTCATCACTCTTTTGCGTTCTTAAACATTTTCGACCATATTCTTATTAGTTAAAAATGTCACCTACAAAAAAAGGAGATAAACCGTGAATAATAAATCAAAAAGAGCTGAAGTACTAGAGCAGATGTTCGATCAGGTACATCGTGTACCCATCGAATCGTGGCTCTCAAACCATGGATTCCAATTAACCAGAAAGGGGCAATACCTATATATGTTGTGTCCCTTTCATCCTGATAGCCGTCTAGGATCGTTTCTTGTACATCCTTCCGATGAAAGAACGAAAAGAGCAAATTCCTGGCACTGCTTTACCGACAACATTGGCGGAAATCTTGTATCCTTCGTCAGTCGGTATAATGGTGTGCGCTACCTGGATGCAGCATTTGAAATTGCTGTAGAGTACCACATCATTACTGCAGAGGAACGCGAATCACTTTTCAGAAAACGCTGGGACCAATCTGTAATCAAAAAGATTCAGCAGCGTGAAGAGGACCGAACAAAGGTCGTCGTGGAACGTGCAGATGAAGATGTTATCCGGGCTGTGTACCAGGCCCTGCCCAAAGTATGTGGTCTATCACGTGCACACAAGACACATCTTCTGGAGAGGCGTAAATTAGGCCCCGCAGATCTAACAGATTTCTTTACGTTTCCGACACGCAGAAAAGATCTGGTTCATGAGATTCTGCTCTATTTGCAGGTCTCTACGACACCGGAGTTTCTCGCAAGAGCGGAATCTCAACTTGCTATCGTTCCCGGTTTTTTCAGGGATGATAAAAAGGGAAAAATCGATTTCCTGTCTTATAAGGGATTTGGGTTTGTCCTACGAGATGAGAATGGAAACCCTGTTGGCATTCAGGTCCGCTTGGATGAAAAGAAAGATGACAGTCGCCGCTACGTGTGGTTTTCTTCATCTTTTGCTGCATGGCAGGAAGGCTTAAGTGGCGGATCACCGTCCGGCGCACCTGGAGGTTATATTCCATCCAAAACGTCTTCCAATCAAAGTCCTAAGCTGTGCATCACAGAAGGGCGTTTCAAGGCGGAGGCACTTTCCCGTCAGGGATTCGACGCTGTCTATGTCAGTGGCGTTTCCGCTTATCAAAACGTCCTGAAGATGATCGAGCGAATTCAATCCGGCCGTACTGTTTTTTTGTTTTTCGATTCGGATATGATGGGGAATCCTGCTGTACATAAGCAGTTGGAAGCGCTGCATCAGGAATTGGAAAAGAGAAAATACCCTCACAAGGTCGTATGCTGGAGAAAAGAACTCGGTAAAGGCATTGATGATGCTTTTGCAAATCCGGAACTGGATCCAAAGCATCAAGTGGTTGCTTTCTCTTATGATACCTTCGATAAGGTATATCAAGAAGCATATCAGGAAGTCCAGAAAGAACACAGTTATCAAGATGGAGATATCTTCACTAATGCGCTTCAAAAGAGCGTAGAAGAAAAACTGCATCTTTAAAGATGACTCAAAGAGGAACCAAGAAAAAAACGAATACACCATGAAAAACAGGAGGAACCAGATGTTAGTTGTATATCAGAATGAAGATCATGTCATTGTTTCCGGTGAAATCACCCGTCTTGAGCCGAAAGGCCAGGAGATGATTTTAGAGGTCAGTAATCAGCTGCAGCGACCGGTTACAAATAAGCCAACGATCGGAACGATCCAAACAACCGTAGATCAGGAATATGCGAAACGTGCTTCCCTGCGAATCGGTTCAAAAGTCATTCTGGAATGTGATAGCATTCCGGAGTTTGACATCATCCCGTATGGAGGCGAAACAAAGCGGACACATTTCTCACTGAGAGCAACCCGTGTTGCTTACACAGGTCATTTCCACTACGATCGGACTCCGATGCATGGAGAGGAAAATGTGCTTGCCGGCACCATTTGTGATCTTTCAAAATGGAGATCCAAGAATGGTCTGGATTGTGCGGATGTCACTCTCTCCGTTCGAGTCATGGATCATAACCGTTCCTGTAATCGTCAATTCCATATCATGTGTTTCGGTGAAACTACCGTAGATGTGGAACTGGGAAAGAGAATGGCTTTCATCACCGGCGGTTCAGAAACCAATACAAGAACTGGCAAACCAACATACAAAGCATCTAATGCAATCAATTACTAATTATTCCACCATTATAAAAGGTGTATCTCCGATCATTCGATCAGAGGTACACCTATTTTTTTGCCTGTTTTTCTATCAAATTTGCAGAGTACCACGTCCATAGGAGCCGCTGCGCCGCATGGGCG
>JAUNAE010000307.1 GCA_030527765.1 Eubacteriales bacterium | reverse complement strand
AATCAGGAGAAAAAAATATTATACAGACAAAAATATTAATATAAAGAACGGGATAAAAATCTTAGAATCATTGTAAAGAAACGAGAAGGAAAGCAACTGGTGAGTCATAACCGGAAAAGCAAGAGAATCAATTTCTTCAGAACAGATATCTGAAGAATTCGATTATAAAAAACTATTTAATTTATGGAGGGTGAAAAATGAAGGCAAAAAGAATACTGGCAGTGGCACTTGCAGGGGCAATGATTATGGGGACGGGTGTATCTGCATCGGCAGCAGAAACAGAATTGACCTACTGGGCGTTAAATATTCGTCAGGACTTATTGGATCAGGTTGCAGAGAAGTTCAATGAGGAAAACGAAGATTATAAGGTTACAATGGCATACTATGATACAGATGGAATCAAGGATGCATGCAAGGTTGCAGCATCTTCCGATACACTGCCGAGCATGTGGTTTAACTGGGGTGGAAGTCTGGGACAGTTCTATGTAGACAATGGAAAAACCTATGATTTGACAGAGTATGCAGAAGCAAACGGTTGGAATGAGAAGTTTAGTGCAGGTGCTCTGAATCTTTGCACATTGGGTGGACAGCTGAGTGGATATCCAACCAGCTACAATGTACTTGGGGTTTATTATAACAAAACAATTTTTGAAGAGTGCGGAATTGAAGTTCCGACTACCTTTGAAGAATTTGAAGATGCACTTGCCAAAATTAAAGAAGCCGGATACACACCAATGGAAACCGGCGGATTAAACGGATGGCATCTGATGAGATGGGTAGAGCTGCTTTTTGAGCATTATGCTGGTCCGGAACTTCATGACAAAATGAACAGTTTCGAAGAAAGCTGGGACAATGAGGCTGTAGTAAAGGCATTCACGAAGTACAAAGAATGGGTAGATGCAGGATACTTCCCGGATGGATTCCTTACCGCAGATCCTAATGATACTATTATGAATATGGGAGCAGGAACCAGTGCAATGGACCTTCAGGGTCAGTGGAATGATGCAGGAATTCTTGAGAACGAATTGGATCTGTCTAATTTTGGAACATTCCCATTCCCTGCAACAGAGCAGAACAGAATGTCCGCATTTTCAGAGATGACACAGTTCAATGCAAATCTGAGCGAAGAGGAACTGGAAGCCTGCATGAAATTCATGGATATCTATTTCAGCGATGAGTTTATTTCTGAGTATCCGTTGAACTACAGTATGCCGCTTCCAAGAGAAGGATCAAAAGCTCCTGCTGATCAGATCAACGTAGATGGAATGATGGAAACTGCAAATAAAAATGGAACATTTACAATTACAGACCAGGCATTCCCGACAGAGGTTGCAGATGCCCTGTTCAATGCACAGGATGCAATTGCCAATGACCAGATGACTCCTGAGGAGGGTGCTGCAAGCATTCAGGCGGCAATTGATACTTATCTGGCAAAATAATCATTATTAAATTGTTGATATGTATTCATTTTACGGCGGGTCGGCGCAAGCCGGCTCGCTTTTCACAGATCGGAGAAAAAAGATGAAGACCAATAAGAAATCAAATGCAGGGGCATATGCGTTTCTGATTCCCGCTGCAGTTATTTACCTGTCTGTTGTGGTCATTCCGGTTTTGTATTCCATTGTGATCAGTTTGTTTAAATGGAATGGCGTTTCAGACATGGAATTCGAAGGTTTGGGAAATTATAAAGCGCTGTTTACTTCGGATCCGGTTTTTATGACAGCGCTGAAAAATAACTTAATATGGATTGTTTTGACAGTATGTATTACGATGACAGCTGCATTGGGATTCGCAGTGCTGTTGAATAAACAGTTCTTCGGACGAACCGTTTTCCGTGCATTGTTTTATTTCCCATGTGTAATCGCACCTATCGCCGTGGCGATTATATGGAGATGGATTTACAACCCGAATATCGGATTTTTGAATCAGTTTGCGAAAGTGATCGGATGGAATTTTAAGCAGACATGGCTGTCAGACCCGAAGGTAAGTTTATATGCTGTTTTTGTTGCGTCTGTATGGCAGGGGATCGGTCAGCCCATGATCCTTTTTCTTGCCGGATTACAGTCTGTTTCTCCGGATGTTCTTGAGGCAGCAACGATTGACGGAGCCGGTCCTGTGAAAAAATTTTTCCTGATAACAATTCCTCTGATGAAACAGACATTTGTTATGGTACTGGCAACATTGATTACTGCGGCAATGAAAGTATATGATGTTATTCAGGGTCTGACCGGCGGCGGACCAAATAACTCAACTCAGGTGCTTGGTACCTATATGTATACACAGACTTTTCAGTATAACAATGTTGGAATGGGCACTGCAGTTGCAGTAGTAATGGTGTTCATGATGATGGTTGTCATTATTCCATATATTTTATTTACTGCTAAGGAAAATTAGGGAGGATCAGAACTATGAATGGAAAAGGAAAAAAAATAAGCGGAAAGATTCTGCTATATATTGTTCTTCTTGTACTGGCCATTATCTGGATCGTTCCGATTTTCACACTGCTTGCGACGGCATTAAAACATAAAAAGGATTTTATGAGCGGACTTAGTCTGTTTCAATTACCGGCGGAGATTGCATGGGATAATTTTACAAATGCGATCCGGAAGGGACGCCTTTTCTTCTATATGAAAAATGATTTGATCGTATCTTTTCTGAAAGTTCCCCTTGGAATTTTCGTGGGTTCTCTTGCTCCGTTTGCTTTGACAAGATTAAAAGTGAAGCATAGTACCGGCATTTTTATTTTCTTCCTGATTGGTATGATGCTTCCTATGCAGACGGCTTTGGTTCCGATTAATATCATTTTTAATAAGCTACATCTCTTGAATACTTATTTTGGACTTTTTTATGTATATGTTGGATTTGGACTATCGTATTGCATTTTGATTATGCGTGGTTTTATGTTGGGAATTCCGAAAGAACTGGATGAGGCGGCTTATATCGATGGCTGTACGAAATGGCAGCTGTTTTCGCGGGTCATACTTCCTGTCTCAAAGCCGGCCATCGCGACACTGTTTATTACCGATTTTCTTTCAACATGGAATGAGTATCTGCTGGCAAGTATTATTATTAATGACAATGCAAAAAAAACAGTGCCAGTAGGATTGATGACCTTTGTTGGTGAGCATGGAACGGATTACGGATATCTCTGTGCAGGAGTGCTGGTTTCTGTAATTCCCGTAATTATTGTATATCTTATATTCCAGCGGTATTTTGTGGAAGGTATGGCAGGAGCCGTCAAAAGTTGATGAGATAAGTTTTTGTTTTCATTTATTTACAGTGCAACATAATGTTTCCGGTATGACTCTGGGGTCATGCCGGTTCTTTTTTTGAATATTGAGCAGAAATAGCTTTCATTGGTAAAGTCTAACATGGCACTGATATCGGAGATGGTGAGAGGGCTTCCCTCCAGAAGCTTTTTGGCTTCCCGTATTTTTTCCTGCTGAATGTAGGCGCTTATGGTCATGCCGGTTTCCTTTTTGAAATGTGAACTTAAATAAGATGCATTCATTCCAAGTTGTTCTGCAAAAATGCGGGTGCTGAGTGACTCGGTGATATGACTTTTGGTATACTGTGTGATTTTTCGAACAAGTATGGAGTCCGATTTAATATCATATAGTTCTGCGTTCATCCGGGTATATTCCTGAATATAAGAGAAAAAACATTCGGAAAGCTCTGCAAGATTTGCTGCAGCCTGGATCTCCATATAATAACGATTATTGACAGCGCTGGCACGGCTATATTCCACTCCGTTCTGGATCGAGATTCGGGAAGCAAGCATGTTTGCATTGGAGATGAACGTGCGTATTTTGGGAAGGTCTCTTTGGGTTCCACCGCCGATGGGAAGAATTTCTTCGGAAAACAGTCTGCGGATTGAGGCGAGATCTCCATGACGAATGCAGGAGAGAATTCTGTTTTCCAGATCAAAGTTGGAAGTGTCATCTTCTAATGTTTCGATGGTGTATTTTCCTGTCTGGTAGGGAAGATTCCAGGTGAAAGAGATCAGAGGAATGTCCTCTGGCATAGGTAATTTCAGAAGATAGCAGAGCAGTTTCAGGGAGGATTTTAAACCGGAAACGCTATGAGGCTGTATACAGTTGAAATATTGTTGAAGTGTATACATGTCTTCGAGCTTTCGACCGAGACGCTGTGTGACAGAGAGGGCCTGCCGGTTCGTGCATTCTGTCAGCAGAAGTGGACCGATCAGCAGCGTTTGATCAGAATCCGGAAGGGAAATTCCTGCAAAATATAAAAATTCCGGTGTATAAGAATACCAGATACCCGGTTTCTCCTCAGGTAATGATGAAAATAACAAAAGAGGTAAATTAAAATCCTGATGAAAAGGACTGTATTTGTCTTCCAAAAGATTTTCGGTAAACAGAGTCACGGGAAGGTTAGTGCTTGAAAAAAACAGGGAAAGAAGTTCAGTCATGGGCGCCTCCGGTACTTCATGATGTTTTTGATACGAAAATTATTAAATGTATAAAAAAATAATGATATATGGAAAGGAAAATATATCATAGAATATGGGCATAAGAGATCAAAGACTACATGGAGACAGAAACATATGGAAAAAAAGAAACTTTACACACCGTCGGAAGATTCCTATTACGCCAAGCCATATATTGACATAGAAGAATGGAGAGATCAGCCTGTGC
>JAUNAE010000306.1 GCA_030527765.1 Eubacteriales bacterium | reverse complement strand
ATCTTATTAATCATAAGATGAAATTTGATTCAGAAAGCGATTGTTTGATATATGGAAAAGAAATCGATAGACTGGAAGTTTGTCATCGGAACGATCCTTCTGGCCGGGATTCTGATCTTCATGATTGCGTCCTTCTGGAAAGTGGTTGCCAAACAGGCAGCACTTGTGAAAGAAGAGGAGGCAAGGCAGGAGGCAGAGGCGATCTCGGCTGTTTATGTGTATCACGAGGAGGGACTTTTGAAACAGGGATACTTCGTGAATCGAAATACCATGGAGGTTTTTGATGCGGAAGTTCCAAAAGAAGGGATTTACAACAAGGCAGGAACGTTGATTGCAGGAGATGTCCTGGAAGAGGGTGACTACCTGAAGATTTATGGGGACGGCATCATGGAAGAGGGGACTCCGATGGTGTATCGGGGAATTACCAAAATGCAGCGAACCGGAAGGGCAACTCTGGAAGAAGCAGACGTGTATCGCCGGGCAGTTGCAGAAGTATTGGACGGAAGATAAGCGGTTTGCAAGGAGCATAGGATCAGAAGGACTTAGGATTGTATAGGAAGTCCAAGATTCGGCACCAAGTACTTGCAGCGCTTAACTTATATAATTTAATAGGAGGAACTTTCATGAAATACTTGAGACAGTTTTGGATTATTTTACTGTTTTCAGCAGTGGGAGAGTTGTTACACTTTCTGATTCCACTTCCGATTCCCGCCAGCGTATACGGTCTGGTCCTTCTTCTGATCGCACTTATGACAGGAATTGTGAAGCTTTCCCAGGTGAAAGATGTATCGGATTTTCTCATTGAAATTATGCCTGTGATGTTTGTGCCGGCAGGTGTTGGCCTTTTGAATTCCTGGGGAATTCTGAAGCCGGTTCTTGTTCCGGTACTTAAGATTACGGTATTGTCTACAGTGATTGTAATGCTCGTCACAGGACGTGTCACACAGTTCATTATTCGCAGAAGCAAAAAGAACTAGAGAGGGAAATAATAATGAGATCATTTTTTGTGGATACGTTGTTCTTTGGAGCAGCACTTACCCTGATAGCTTATGAGTTGGGTCTTCTCTTGAAGAAAAAATTCAAAATGGCACTGTTTAACCCGCTGTTGATTGCGATCATATGTATTATTGCAATCCTGAGTCTGTTCCACATTGATTACGATCATTACAACAATGGTGGAAAATACATCAGCTTTCTTCTGACACCGGCGACGGTTTGTCTGGCAGTTCCCCTGTATCAGCAGCTGGAGCTTTTGAAGAAGAATGTCAAAGCAGTGCTTCTTGGAATTCTTTCTGGTGTGCTTGCAAGTGCGATCAGCATTCTTGCTATGGCAAAACTCTTCCGACTTGGACATCAGGAGTACGTAACACTTCTTCCGAAATCCATCACAACCGCAATTGGAATGGGTGTGTCTGAGGAACTTGGAGGAATCGTTACCATCACCGTGGCCGTGATTATTATTACCGGAGTTCTGGGAAATGTCATTGCAGAGGTGGTTTTCCGCATTGGAAAAATCGAAGAGCCGATTGCGAAGGGACTGGCCCTTGGAACATCCGCCCATGCAATTGGAACTTCCAAGGCAATGGAAATCGGACAGGTGGAAGGAGCTATGAGCAGTCTGGCAATTGCAGTGGCAGGACTTTTGACCGTCGTAGCGGCGTCGGTATTTGCCGGATTCTAACCGAATCAAATAAGCAGCGAAGCGGATTGCGAATATCCGTTTGACATATGTCAGTATCAAAAAAAGATCTCTTGCAAAATGCTGTATAAGCATGTAACGCAAGAGATCTTTTTGGTTTCAGTGATCGACGGAACTCATCGGCTGCACTTGAGGAAACTGTTTGTTCTGTTTGGCCAGCTTCTTGCGTTCCCTCAGTCCGCGGAAGAATTCAGAGAGCATGGAAGAACATTCTTCTTTCAGCACATCCTGAGTGATCGTTACTTTGTGGTTAAAGCCTTCCACCTGCAGAAGGTTCAGAACCGAACCGGCACAGCCGGCTTTGGGATTCATACATCCGATGACCACTTCATCGATTCTGGATTGTACAAGGGCACCGGCGCACATCTGGCATGGTTCCAGAGTGACATACATCGTACAGCCTTCCAGCCGCCAGTCTCCGAGCTTTTTGCTTGCTTTGCGGATCGCATTCAGCTCCGCATGAGAAAGCGTGTTTTTGTCAACATTTCGGCGGTTATAGCCCCGTGCGATAATTTTGCCATCATATACGATTACGCAGCCAATGGGGACCTCGTCCAAAGCGGCTGCTTTTTTTGCCTGTCGGATGGCTTCTTTCATATAACGTTCCTGATCAGTCAGCATAAAGAGTTCCTTTCATTTCAGTCGGGGAGCCCCGTCTTCTATAAGTGGGAGATAACAAATTAGAAGTTCAAAAGAACTATATATTTGTTTGGTCATAGCCAGAGTGAATTCTTGTTTGTATAATAGAAGTAGAGTTGTGATGTTTGTTCATTATAGCATTGCATGGTGGTAAGGTCAAAGTGTCTGGTGTAAATGGGAAAGCTTAGAACAGCTTAATGCTCTCCGCATTTGAAGAGAGGACTTACTTGATTCGGTTAAAGAACTGAATGATAGGAGGAATGATAAATTATGAAAATTTGTGGATTCAATAAGACGACATTGCTGGATTATCCGGAGCATGTAGCTTCCACCATCTTTTTGGGAGGATGCAATCTGAGATGTCCGTTCTGTCAGAATGGAGGATTGGTTCTGCGTCCGGGAGAACAGCCGGAGTATGACCGGGAGGAAATTCTAAAATTTCTGAAGAAGAGAAAAGGCATTCTGGATGGTGTATGTGTAACAGGAGGAGAACCTACACTGGCCAATGACCTGAGGGATTTTATTCTGCAGCTGAAGGAACTTGGATATCCTGTGAAGCTGGATACCAATGGAACACGACCGGAGGTTCTGAAAGATCTTCTGGAGAGGAATCTTCTGGATTATGTGGCAATGGATATCAAGACAAGTCCTGCAAACTATACGGTTCTCACAGGAGGCGTTGATTGTGTAGAAGCGGTGAAGGAATCCGTGGAGATGCTTATGAAGGGAAGCGTACCTTACGAGTTCCGCACAACCGTTGTGAAAGAATTGCATAGTAGAAGCGACTTTGAAGAAATTGGAACGTGGCTTGAGGGAGCTGAGCGGTATTTCCTTCAGGCTTACAAAGATTCCGAGGAAGTGCTGCAGCCGGGATTTTCCGGTTACACTGCAGAAGAACTTCAGGCATTCGCCGAGCTTTTGAGAAAAAACATCAAGTACGTTGGAATACGGGGAATTGATTTGTAACATTATCGTGACATATCCATGTATTCGTAGTTACAAAAAGCAAAGATAAGAAATTATTCCATCAACTACATTGAGATTATTTGGAAACAATTTACAAAAATCCAGGATCCAATGTTATACTGAATGTAACCAATACAGAGACGCCGGTGGAGGTATCGGTGAGGTATTGATGTTATTGGAACGTGTAGTCGGAGATGTTAAATCGCAAATCTCGTAAGAGGATTCGCGCGCGAGTTCGGCAGTTGCGAAGCAACTTTCTTCTGCCGAACTCTGCGATCCGCCGGAGGCTCATCTCAGTCGGGGATTTAGACCCCCACTGAGACTAATTTGTTATCCCCCACTTAAGAAGATGGGGTCTCCCCGACTGGGATGAAACGGAGGAAAAGACTATGGAAGAGGGAAGGATGAAAGAAAACAGGATGGAAGCAAGGAAATTGTTTCAGCGCATGCATGTTGTCTGGACAGCAGCGTTCATGCTGGTATGTCTGATGACAGTGGCATTTCTTCCAGTGAAGGTGCAGGCAGCAGGAAAAGTCACAAAACAGGCCATTCATTTGTTGGGAAATCATACCTACACCGGTTATGACATTGACGGTGATGGCAAGAGTGACAAAATCAAAGTAAAATATACGAGTTATCAGCAATCTAACGGACCATGTGTCACAGTTCTGCTTAACACTCGTTACCTGACAACCATTCATCAGCGTGCAAAAGGCGGAGACGCTTATCTTATGGTTCCGACTCAGGGACAGGCGTATCTCGCAGTGCAGAATTTCGGTTTTGGATTCAATACACTGGATCTTTATCGCTATCAGAACAGACGCTTTGTCAAAGCTTATCAGAAAAGTCTCGGAGAGGAAGCACTGGATTATGCGGTGCCTGACAAAGTGTGGTCAAATGGTTTTTCTGTAAATGTCAGTATGGGAAAACATCAGACATATCTTGGTATTGGAAGACAGGATGCAAATGGGAACTATCTCGACCCGGAAGCAACGTTTCGTGTGAATTATAAGCTTGTAAAAGGCAAAGCAGTCCTGAGTTCCCGTGGAGCAAACGCTGTTGGCAAATATCATGCCGGAAAGGCTCAGCGTCAGCTGCGACTGAGCAGTACTGCTTCTCACAACAGCAATAACAAAGGACCTCTCATGAAAAAGGGAGAGAAGGGAATCCTTTACAAGATTTACATTAATACGAACAAAAACGGATATACAGAAACATCCTATCAGATCAAAACAGCAAGTGGAAAATATGGCTGGTATACGCCAAGCATGTACAGTAATGTTTCGGATTGGTACAATAGTGCAAAATGGCCGTTCAAACCACTGTATTGATTGAAAAAAATGTATTGAAAAATAATTTGAAAAAAATTA
>JAUNAE010000305.1 GCA_030527765.1 Eubacteriales bacterium | reverse complement strand
GGAAAGGAATGCACCGGAGAGTACAGCACAGATCGGACGATTGTATTGAACAATTATACAGAAGCACCAGAAATCACAGATGGTAAGCTGAAATTAAAACCATACCAGGCAATTGTCTGGGAGGTATAAGAGGATCTAAGTCAGGAAGAAAATCTATATTGTGGGAAATTGCTCTGTTGGCATTTTGCTGACAGAGCATTTTCTGCATTTTCGCTTATTTTCTGAATCTTCTTGTGGAAAACGTACGAAAATGATGATATCATTTTTATACAAGAAATATGGCAGGCAAACGGATATTCGCAATCCGCTTCGCTATCTTGCTCATAACCGAATAGCAGCTGATCAGTAGGAGCTTGATTCGGTTAAAATATGCTTTGCGAGAAAAGGTTTGTATGAACAGTATGCATCTGCATGGAATAGGAGGATTTTATGAAGAAGAAAGCATTTATGGCGATTGTTCTTTCTATGGCACTTGCAATGACTGCAAGTTCCGGCTGCGGGAAGGATCCTGAACCGGAAAAGAAAACCGAGGAAGTCAAACCAGAAGAACCGGAGGAGCCGGAAGAACCGGTCGTTGAGAAAAAGCTTGCAGAAGGACAGCCGATTCCGGAAGATCCGGGAAACCTGGAGCGAAAAGAGAGTTCCTTCGAAAGTGCAAATCTGAAACTGGAACTTCCGGATGGAGTGACTGCGCAGGAAGGAGAACCGGATGATCTGTACGGTTATGTGACGGTAACTGACGATGCCGGTGGTTGGAAAATACGATTCCAGCCGTATAACCACGAGAACAATCTCGCAGAAAACATCGGTTTCAATCGATACTTGCTGTACGATCCGGAAACAACGAAAGAAACTGAAGATGCAGAAGAAGTAGAAGGCTCAGAAGAATCGACGGAAACTTCCGGCACAGCTGAAAACAAAGGATCTGTAGAAGCATCAGAAGACACAGCAGACACCACAGACACCACTGACGAAACCACAGATGACTCCGCCGCACGTTTCCCGAAGAAGATTGACTGGTCCGAGGAAGTTACTGGAACATTAGCCGGTTTCCCAATCAGAGCATGGGCGAATAACATTGCCGGGGAGCCGAAGAAGGATCGAGAATCCGAGGTACCGGCAGTAGATATTCTGGTGGATTATGGAGAGACATTTGCCGGACGCTATTACGGCATGTATGTCCGTCTGGAATACCAGAATCCAGAAAAAGACAGCGACATCTATGAACTTCTGAAAGAGGAAAAAGTACTTTCCGTACTGAATAATTTCTCCGTAATAGAAGCGAAAGAACCCGTCGATTACACTGTGAACGGTGTGACGGTTTCTCTTCCGGCAAGATGGGATACAAAAGCAGAGAACAATACGATCGCTGCAATTACCAGAGATCATCACAAGAAATCCTTCGTCTTAACCGTGAATCCGACAACGATCACACTGGAAGAACAGGCAGCTGTCTGGGGAGATGTGATTACCAAAGAATATGGAGAACGGACATACTCCTGTGCGATCAACAGTACCGGAACCGAAGAAACACCGGATTATACCGCTTATTTATACACGAAATATAATGAGCAGGGAACGATGCTTGTGCAGATCGCAGCAGGCGTGGACGGTGTTACCAAAGAGGACATCGAAGCTTATCTGGACAACGCAGATTTCGCAGAAATTATGGCGTCCATTCAGATTGATTCCTCTGTATACACAGATACACAGGGCGCAAGAACAGACGATTTCAAGCTGGAATTCGGAAAGATTGTGAAGTACACGGGAACAGATGAGAACGTCGTTGTTCCGGCAGAAATCGGCGGCTATACCGTAGAAGGAATCGGAGATTATGCCTTCCAGAATAACACAACGGTAAAAACAGTGACACTGCCGGATACCGCCCGGGAAATCGGCATTTGCGCCTTCGCCGGATGCTCAAATCTGGAAAGCATTGTGCTCCCTGAAGGAATTACGGAGATCAGATATTACACCTTCAATGGATGCGGAAATCTGAAGAGCATCACCCTTCCGGAAAGTCTTACAACCATCGGTGAAGAGGCTTTCAAAGAGTGTGCTTCTCTGGAAAATGTGCTTCTCCCATCAGGTGTTACATCCGTAGAAAAAGAAGCATTCAGCAGAGCCGGAACAGGTTCTTTTGAGGCAAAAGGAGGAGCTGTTTATGGAGAAAAATGTTTCGAATTAAGCGGTTTTGATTCGATGATCCTTGCAGATGGATCCGATCTTTCAGATTATGGAATTTTCCGGGAGTCGAAGGTCAGCACAGTACAGCTTCCTTCAGATCTGACAGCCCTGGGAGAAGAGGCGTTTAATATTTGCAACAACATTACCGAACTGACACTTCCGGATACCGTAACATCCCTCGGCGTAAAGTGTTTCTCAAGTGCTTCTAATTTAAGAAAACTGACACTTTCAAAGCGTCTTACGGCACTTCCGGAAGATGCAACCTTTGGAACCGCACTGGTATCTCTTTCCATTCCGGCGTCTGTTACAAGTATAGATAAGTACGGGGCTTATGCAGATATGGTATTTCTTTATAACAAAGATGTACAGCTGGCAGACGATGCAATTCTGGCGAAATACCTGTATTTGAATGGAGCACATACATCAGAAGATATTCCAAAAAACATGGAAAATCAGACCGTTTCCAGCGAAATACATCTGTCTGCGGATGGCTCTTTTGAAGAATCGAATGCACTGGATAATTATTACGAATCTCTCGGAATGGAGAGAAATTCCTGGTTCGGACCATCGGAAGCTCTCTCGGATAAGGATATCGAAGATTATGTTGCGCAGGATAAATATCTTACATCTTATACAGGAGATAAGAAGTATGTATTTGTTCCGGAATGTACCGCAAACGGTGACATAATCTGGTTGAAAGCAGGCGCATTTGCAGGCAATACCACAGTAGAAGGAATCAGTCTCCAGAGCATCAATTCCATCGAGCCTCATTCCTTTGAGGGCTGTACAAACTTGAAGAAGATGTGGTTTGGAATGTGCTCCTTCAGTTACCTGGACAAAGACGACGACGGAATTCAGGCAGAAGCTTTTGCGGGAATCCCGGAAGGCATTACCGTATACTTCCCTGCAGGCCTGACGGAGGAAGAATTCCAGAACTACGAGCGGATTTTCAAGGAAAAAGGCATGCCGGAATCCACCATCTTCGAAAGATACACACTGACAGAAGAGGGCGGATATGCGGATCTTGCAGAAGAGGTGGCTGAAACTACGGAAGAAATAGAAGAACCGGCGGTTGAAGAATAAGAAGAGACAGAAAAATCTGCCGTTGTTGAATAAAGACAAATGAATAAACATCTGCAGAACGAAGAAAGAAGAACCAGCTGTCACGAAAACAGCTGGTTCTGATTATTTCGGAACATTTCCCCGCGTAAAATCACTTGCACAGTCTCAAGTGTCTCTTTTCTTAGCAGCACCAGATTGGCGACTTTGCCTTCTGTGATACTTCCGTATCGGTCATAGATCCCTACGGATTTCGCGGAATTTACAGCGGCACATCGGATCGCTGTCTCCAGTGGGATTCCCATCTGAAGCACAGCTGTGCGTACACAATCCATAAGATTCGTGACGGAACCAGCAATGGTTCCGTCTTTTAATGTCGCGAGATTTCCCCGTTTAAAGACTTCCTGGCCCCCAAGAGAGTACGTTCCGTCAGGCATTCCCGTTGCCTCCATGGAATCGCTGATCATAATGAGCCGATCCTCGCCAAAGAGTTTGAAAGTCTGGCGGACGGTGGCAGGGTGAATGTGTACTCCGTCACAAATCAGTTCCGCTTCCACATTCTCATGATCCGAGGCAGCACCGACAACCCCGGGAGCGCGGTGGGAGAGACCGGACATGGCATTGTACAGGTGAGTGACGTGGTGAACTCCGTTCTCAAATGCCCGGGAGGCACAATCATAATCCGCCGTCGTGTGCGCTGCGGAAAGGACAACCTCTGAGTGAAGGGCTTCGATGAATTCTTTGGCACCCTCTGTTTCAGGGGCGATTGCCAGGAGTTTCACTTTATTATCCGAGAGGGCGTTCAGTTTCCGAAACATTTCTACGTCCGGAAGGTGGACATACTCTCCGTTCTGAGCACCTTTTCGCTCCATGGAAATGAAAGGACCTTCCATATTGATGCCGCAGAGAATGGCCCCTTCCTGGTTTGGATACTGCGCGGCAGCAGTACATATCTGAGAAAGTTTCTCAAAACCCAGAGTCATGGTGGCGGGAACCATGGTTGTTACCCCGACAGAGGCTTCGTATCGTGCAATCGCAGCGATGGATTCCGGAGTTCCATCACAGAAATCATGTCCGACGCACCCGTGAAAATGAATATCCGTGAGTCCCGGAATCAGGTAACAGTCTCGTCCATCAATCTCCAGATCATCGCTGCTTGAGGAACTGAGAAACTCCCCCTCTGTGTAGACGTTTTTTTCCTCAAAAGAACCGAATTCTGTATAAACAAGCGCATTTTTAATTATCATATGTACACACTCCTGCAAATAGTAATAAGGATGCCTTCAGTTTGTTGGTAATAGATGAGCATTCGCCGCCTCTGAGCTGCAGATTGCGAATGCCCGATTTATTATTCTCACGAAAGAATGGTTATGAATCGCTACGAAATATCATATCACGATTCTGCTTTTTGCAAAACACAACGACAAAAGGAATTGCCAAAAGGAATT
>JAUNAE010000304.1 GCA_030527765.1 Eubacteriales bacterium | reverse complement strand
CCTGTGGATCATTATTTTATTCAATTGTTCAAGTTGATTTTACAACTAGCCATTAAATTTTGTTCTGCCTTTTCTCTATAAGCATCCATAGATATTTTTTCGCCACTTAACAGTTCATTCACGGAGATATCTAAGATTTCACATAAAGAAATCATCACAGAAACATCCGGCATGCTTTTAGCATTTTCCCACTTGGATACCGCACGATTGGTGATACCGAGCTTTTCTGCCAACTGCATCTGTGTAAGTCCCTTTGATTTTCGGCACTCCGCTATAAATCTTCCTATTTTTTCTTGTTCCAATGTGACGACCTCCTTTCGATGATATAGTAGGCCTTATTTGATTTACGATAAACGAACTATTGGTTGATTCTTCATTACTCAACCAACAGTTGACAGGCACCAGACGCATCTATCTCTTACTTTTCATCTTTGTCTTTTGACTTTTTTATTGCGCTTCCAATTGCCAATTCGATTGTCGGATTTTATTACTTTTTTTCCTTAAACAAAGAAAACGAGTTTATCAAAATAGACAAGAGTGAGCATACCCATAACGCTTTACTCATCGTTGGCATGATATCCATCAGACCGCCCCAGTCCTCAGCAACCACTCTCCCTGCACCGTCAGAATAGAAAGCACACAGTGTCAGCAGTGTAAGTGCCATACTGCCAAATCGAAACCACTTTGCATTCTTATTCTGTAAACTCCAAACCACATTTAAGATTGCAAGCAGTATTGCTGCAATTCCAAATACCAGCCACATATCTCTTTCAGCCCTCCTCAATCGTCAATCACTCTGTTTCTTATTAATAATGCGAATAATCCGGATTATTCCAATGATGACAGCCAGAATCCCCAGTCCGAGAATAATCACTGAAATGTTCATTCCAAGAGTTCCCTCAACCTTTATGCCCGTCATAGTATCTGCATATCCGATTACATTCTCCGGCATCTTCTGGACTTGCATCATTCCATAGAATGCGAAGGCCACGACAGCAACAGTGAATAAAACAATAACAGGAAAAATCATTTTACGTTTTTGCAACCTATCAACATCAATCCCCAGCTGTTCGGCAGTATTATCTGCAAACTCCTTGGGGCTTCCTAAGCGTTCAATTACATCCTGTTCGGTTTCACCATTTTCCACAGCAGAGGAGAAAATCTCATTCAAGTCACGGATTATCGCCTGCTTTACTTTGCGTGATAGCGGGAGTTCTTTTTCCACCTGCTTAATGTATTCTTCTTTCATTCCGATACCTCCGTCTGACGATACGCTGTAATGAATCCATTGACACAGTTTTTATAATCATCCCAAAAATCAATCAATTCGTTCAAAGTTTCCCTGCCTTTCGGTGTCAGCGAATAGTACTTTTTCGAACCTCCATTTGCAGCCGCTGGGGCAACACGACATTTAATCATATCCGCTTCCTGTAAACGATACAAAATCGGATAGATTGTACCTTCTTTTGCGTATCCCAAAACGGCAGCACCATTGTCGTTTAGCTCTGTAATGATTTCATATCCATAGGTTTCCTTTTTAGCAATCAGACAGAGTAGGATCATTTCAAGCGATCCCTTTTTAAATTGTTGTACGTATCGACTCTCCACAGATATTTATCTCCCATTTCGGATCGCTACTTAGCTTTGCTATATACTCTTACTAAATTATACTTATCTTCTTCTCAAAAGTCAATGTCTCCGTTTGGAATATTTGATCTCGCATCACCTGCATAACGATCAGAATATCAAGTCTTGACCTGATATTCCGACCGTTATCATATCAAGATGGTGCATTATACAGAAGAATTGCTCAAACTGCTTTTCTTTGCCTGTTCACTTATTTGTTTTTTGCGATCCTCACTGTACGGAGCAATCAGACGATAGGAGAAGCGAGACTTTTCCAGCAAGTAGAACACACCTCCCAGATCATTACTACGTTCCAGTTTGCAAAGGTCAGGGAATCGCTTTGCAAAGTCTGCCAGTCTTCGCTTAAACTTGGAATCATAGGTCTGAATACTGATCGATTCGTTGCTTTGATTCCAGAGAATGATGGTCTCTTTTTCATACTTACTCAAGCTCGACATCCTGCACCTCCCAGATATAAGCGATAAAGCTCTGATAATCGATCTGATACTTGACGTTTCCTACCATTGCAAGCTCTCTATACTGCTTCTGATAGTCTTCGAATTTCCATGCATCAAATGTATTAATATCCTCTAGTGTTGCAACAACATCTTCCAGCACATCCTGAACCGCCACATTCTCTGTATAGCACTGAAGAAGTCTCACATTATGGAAGGCTTCATCCAGATCCGACTTACAGAAATAACCGATGATCACAGACTTGAGGTAGTCCTTCCAGAAATCATCCGAAACTGGTACCGATGTGCCAACCTGCGAAATATATATTTCCTTCTGACGGAAGACTTCAAACTCCACTTTATTTTTCACCTGCTGGTAGTACTCCTGATATTCCTCCTGCGTCACCTCTGGATCTAAGAACACCTTCAGAATGTTGGATACACCGATATCCCAGCCGTCTGCCCAAGGAGCCCTGATACTGTCTACTCCCTGAATGTTTCCGATGGTTCTTCTCTTATCCGAACACCCAAACATATAGATTATTGCCTTCTCTTCAAATCCAAAATTAAATCTCATCATTTTCAATTCCTCCTGTATATTCAAATAGATTTAATCAACTTCACGCTTTGCAGCGTTTACTCCATACAAGGTCATAGCCAAGCACATCTGCCAGTTCTACAGCCTCGATATAACGTAGAGAGCCTCGTTTCAATTTCCCTGAAAAATTCGGGACGCTTCGGCTCCAGCCATAGTCCTTAGCCAGAACCTCTACTAATTCATTCATAGTCATTCCGGCACGAACAATATAAGCTTTGATTTCATTTCGCCACTTTTCAGCTTTGCTTCCATACATATTCATAATTCGCCTCCTCTCCAGCACTTTTTCGTGATATAATATAGTGAAATAGATAGTTGTCGTTCTTTCCAAATGTCGTTCCTGTCCGGGAATCTCACCCCGACGTTTTGTTCTCTTTGGTGCGCTGAATGCGTCACTTCGCCGGAGAACATATCTCATTTGGACGATCATGAAGTTTTCAAGGTACAAGTGCGATTGCATGTACATCATAGTGAAAAAATACGCTCTGTCCCGTATGTGTAAGAGGTCGGAAAACTGCCTAAAAACAGTCAATTTCCACGCTTATGGAAATGCGATATGGCGGCGAGAAAGGAGTTTCTAATGCAAGTAAAACTTTCCATTCAGGAAAAGCTAAAGGATCTGCGTGTTGAGAGACGACTGACATTGGAACAGCTCTCAGAGCAGGTAGGAATATCAAGCTCTGCACTCGGAAAATACGAAAGCAACGATCTTAAAGATATCAGCGCCTACAGCATCGAAAAACTTGCCAGCTTTTATGGTGTCTCCACCGATTATCTGATTGGTCTGACAGACAATAAAAAACATCCAGGTTCAGAGCTTTCGGCTCTCCATCTGGATGATGCTGCTATTGATGTGTTGAAAAGTGGAACCTTCAACCATCGCTTATTATCTGAACTGATCTCTCATAAGGATTTCCAAAGATTCATGCTCGATGCAGAGATTTATGTTGACCGCATCGCCGATCTGCGGATCAAAGACATGAATACCGTACTGGAGGCTGTCAGGCAGTCAACGCTTGCAAACTACACCTCTGGTCAGGAAGATCTTTATACCCGCACCATGGAATTAGCACAGATTAAGGAAGAGGAATACTTCGGACATGTTGTGACAGAAGATCTGACCGGCATACTTCAAGATATCCGAGAAGATCACAAATCCGATTCCACAACGGCAGACGATTCGGATACTTCTTCTATAGAAATAATCCAGAATCAGCTGCAGGATGCTATGAATTTTGAGGGCAGTGATTCTGAGAAAAAGACAAAGGCATTCCTTACTGCATTTGGAATCGATTATGATTCCATTACTATGGATGAGTTCGTAACGCTCATGGGCGTTCTGAACAAATCAAAGCACATGAAGAGTCCGATCAATCAGCGTGGCAAGGCACCCTTTTATCCACCTCATGGAAAAGGAAAACGAAAGCACCGGAAATAAAGAAAATGTGCCGTTGCAACGACACTTTATGCAAAATAAGACCGCCCTGCGTATAACAAGACGGTCTTACAGATATGTGTTTAATTTTCCTCGTCGACGCCGGATAAAATCAGTGTGGATTTCATTTCCAGTGTCCTAACCCTTGGCGGTCAGGCTATCCATACTCGTTCAAAACAGGAGGATGTCGAACCAGTGCTTTATTCCGCTTCCTTGCTCATTACTTTCTTCGCCCAAACCTTCTGATGACAATGCGGGCACTTTAATCGTCTGGTTGTAATGACATGGAATCCCATCTGATATTGCCAGAATGTAGGTGTAAAATAACCCTTGCATTTCGGGCACTGATAATATCCTATGGTTCTTTCTCCCTGCATAGCAATAATCATACTTGGTGGAAATACAACAAGTGCCAGTATAATCATTATGATTTTTGCTGGCATTGGCAATACATCTCCATATACAGCTGCCAAAATAATTAACGTGACAAATGTAACCGTACCCATAATGCCTATGATAATGATTAATCTCATGTTTTGGGCATTTGCTTCTTTTTCCTTAATCATATTCACCATATTTTCCTCCGCTTTCTGCTTATACTC
>JAUNAE010000303.1:4130-4722 GCA_030527765.1 Eubacteriales bacterium | reverse complement strand
TCCTATGGATCGTTTTTTTATCAAGTGTGCAACTTCATTTTACAATCGGCGGAAATTTATGATTGCGAAGAGTTTCAGGAATTATTGAAGAGTGTGAAAATGAAGAATGATATATTTTTTGCACTCAAGGTAAAGGCATCAGAGGCTGGGGACTATATCTACAGAAGTGGGAGAAAACTGGTTCTGGGAGACTTTGCGGAAGATGAGAGAGAAACTCTGCTTTCGCTCGGAGGAAATATTGCAGCATCGTTGTTGAATGTAGATGCTCCGCTAGACATTAGAGATCTTGCGTATGATATTAAACATTGGGGTGAAGGTGACTATTTTGGCGCACGGTTTGCCTTAGATGCTGTTGGGGTCGTACCATTAATTGGTGCTC
This sequence comes from Eubacteriales bacterium, assembly GCA_030527765.1. The sequence continues at coordinate 4,343 of JAUNAE010000303.1, read as the reverse complement.
TTAAATATATTAAACATACTGATACGGTAGCGGATACCGTGAAAGCAATTGATAAAGCAGAAGATGTTGTAGATACCGTTCATGATTTTGTCAATACAGCAGACAATGCAGTAGATTTGGTAAAAGCAGCAGATCCTCTGATTGATATGACAGATGTAATTTCTGATATCAAGAAGAAGACAGTAGTTATTGCTGATTTAACCGATGATTTTT
>JAUNAE010000303.1:0-4120 GCA_030527765.1 Eubacteriales bacterium | reverse complement strand
TACAAAAAAAACAGATGTAATAGATGATATTTCAGATTCTGTAAAACATGTAGATAAGATTGGCGATGCAGGAAAGCATTATGAGACAATAAAAACGCTGAACCAGGATTTGATAGGTCGTTGCCATGAAAAAACAGGTATCGAGTTTATCAGAAAAAATCTGGACTTATCAGACGGAAGACATATAACGGGCGTTTTCCCAAAGTTTGATGCTAAAGTAGAAATAAAACTTCCAGATAAACTATTAAAAGAAAAAGCAGCAACTCACCTTAAATATCTCTCTGAAACATTGAAAGAACAGGCAAATACACCAGCCGGAAGAAAAGAACTGGAAAAGATATTCGATTCGAATCAAATGAAAGACATTCTGAATGGAATAATTCCAGAGGGATTTACTTGGCATCATAGTGAGACAGAAGGACTAATGCAGCTAGTGGATTCAGAGATACATAATGCAACAAATCATACCGGAGGTATGTCGATCTGGGGTATTGGTTATTAAAGTTGATGGAGATCATTAAATGAACTGGTTAAGTATAAGACAAAAATTAACATATGATGAAGTTCAAATGATAATAAAGAAATTAAAAATTGTCTTACCGCAGGATTATTGTGAAAAAATAGGTGAGATAAACGGCGGCGCATTAACAGATGCAACTTGCATTGTACCTAATTTAGGAGAAGTGGCATATTCAAGAAATTTGTCTCTACTTGAAAATGTAAATGGAAATGCTATTGCTATATTTAAAATAATGCAGGAGAAACAAAAGAATTTATTCCCATTTGGAAGTGTTGGTAATGGAGATTATTTTTGTTTTGATTTATTGAAGCAGGATGTTGTTCTTTATATGCATGAAAAAGACATTACGATATATGTGTGTAAATCATATACAGAATTACTTTCTTTATTATCATAAGCTCAGGGAGGTCGGGCATGAAGGAATTTAATATCAGGGAAGAAGTGAAGAGACTTCCGGAGGTGCCCGGTGTTTATCTGATGCACAACAGTGTGGATGAGGTGATCTATGTCGGCAAGGCAGTCAATCTGAAAGCCAGGGTGAGTCAGTACTTTCATCACAATGAAAACCGTCAGAATCGCATTTATCAGATGATCGCAAATATCCAGTGGTTTGAGACGATTCAGGTGGAATCAGAACTTGAGGCTCTTATTCTGGAAAGCAATCTGATCAAGGAATATCGGCCGCGCTATAATGCAGCATTAAGAGATGATGAGAATCATCCATATCTGAGAGTGGATTTGAAGGAGGCCTTTCCGGCAATCAGACTTACGACGGAGAATGAGCGGGATGAAGCACTTTATCTCGGCCCGTTTTATAAGTCTATGGAACCGGAAAAGGCGTTGGGATTTGTCTGCAAACACTATGGGCTGCGCACCTGCAGTAAGCGTCTGGACGGGAAACTTCCGGAAGGACATCCCTGTATTTATCACTCGATGGGACAGTGTATGGGACCATGCAGCGGGAGTGTCGATGAACTAAACTACAGAAAATATCTGGAAAAGGCGATTCACTTTTTCTTGTCTTCGGACGGAAATGATATTAGAGAGTCACTGGAAAGAAAGATGGAGCAGGCAGTGGAGGAGCTGGCATTTGAGCGGGCCGGACAGGTAAAAAAGCAGCTGACAGAGCTGGATGAAATTCTTCGGAAAATTAACTTTTCTAAAAAGGAGAATGAGGAGAATACCGATCTGTTTGCAGTGGCAGTGAGTGAGCAGACTGCCGCGGTGGTTTTGTATCTGCTTCGAAAGAGGAGACTTTCCGGCAGAGATCTGTTTATCCTGCCGCTTCGGGAAAAGGACGGGAGATCTGAGGGACAGATCCTGAGAGAGTTCGTCGAAAAATTCTATCAGGAAAGTCCGTATGTGCCAGGAAGAGTAATATTGACAGAACGGATCGGAAATAAGACAGCGCTGGAGGAGATACTTTCAGAGAAAAAAGGAAGCCGCGTGATCTGCAGCTGTCCGAGGACAGGCGAGAGCGGCAGGTTTGTCACGCTGACAAAAGAACATGCGCAAAAGCTCCTATCTCAGAAAATCGGTGGCGATAGAGACTAAGAAGCCTATGATAAGTAAGGGAGTTAAAGAAATACGCTTATAGGATATGCTTGCAGGGCAATTTTTTGGCAGGGATACATCGGAAATCAGGAAAAGCTTCGATCCCGCTGTATCTGAAAGAAATCCTGCACCATAATCAAAGAAAATGATCGATTCCGCTGTATATTAGGGGCTGTTTTAACTGGGAAATACAGCGGAAATGTAGGAAATGAAAAATCCCGCTGTATTCAGGTACTCAGGAAACCAGCAATATACAGCGGGATTTCGAGAAAGCAGAATTTTTGGTGTCATCAGTCGGAGAAATACGGCGGAAATGAAGGAAATGGAAAATCTCGCTGTATCCAGGTATTCAGGAGAAACGAAATATACAGCGAGATTTTGGTCATCATCAAGAAAAAACGAGCCGGTGCTGGGAAGCATCGGCTCGGTGTCTATTAAAATGAAGGCGAACGATGAGCAAACAGGAGAGAGATCATTGAAGCAAGTCTCTGTCTGATGCGGCCGCCATGCTTAAGGAGAGGCTGATCACAATAATCCAGACGCTCCTGCTTCTGCCAGTCCTTTTCTCTGCACAGATCAGAATAACTATTATAATAATCAGACATCATAACTAACATGGTAACACCTCCAATTAAGAATCTTCTTCTTGTGTTCTAAGTACATAGTATCATTTTATTTTGGAATATCAATATGTCCATATCTCAAAATATATGATAAAATATGTGCTGAGAGCACAATAAAAGAGCACGTATTACGATAGAAGAGTAATATACAATAGAGGAGCAGGTTACAATAGAAGAGGCGATCTGCAATAAGGAGGCGTACTGTGGGATTTACGATTGAGGATATGATGCTGGTGTCGGAAAGCCGCTATCAGATGAAGCTGGTTGCCGGCAGGCAGGGATGGTCAAATTCTATCAGCTGGCTGCTGATGCTGGAGGATCTCAAGATCATTCACAACTTCAGCGGAAAAGAGCTGGCGGTTACTACCGGGCTGGGATTTCAGAGTCAGGAAGCATTTATGAAGCTTCTGCAGCAGTTAAATGCGGCGCATGCGGCGGGACTGGTCGTGAACACAGGCAGATATATCAAGAAAATTGATCCGGAGGCCATTCGGTACTGTGATGAACATGATTTCCCGCTGTTTACGGTACCATGGAATGTGTATTTGGCGGATATGATCAAGGATCTGAGTATCCGTGTATTCCTGCAGGGTACGACAGACGAGGAAATATCCAAAGCGCTGATAAAGGCGATCGAACGGCCGGAAGAGAAGGGAAGATATGTGAATGTGCTGCTTCCGTATTTTGATGTGGACGGAACCTTTCAGGCAGTTGCACTTTACAAAGAAGGGCTGGACCGTATGGATACCGTGGAGCGAAAGCGCATAGCCTACCGGCTGCAGCTGAGTCTGACAAATCTGACGCACAATGCACATTTCTTTTACTACGATTCTGTGTTTGTGGTTGTCATCAATGCGGTGGAAGTGGATACTGTTCAGAAAATAATGCGGTATTATGAACAGAATTTAAAGAAAAAACTTCCAAACTCCGGTTTTGTGATCGGCGTGGGAAGCCAGGTGACAGACATCACACACCTCCGTCAGTCCTACAAGCGCGCGAGGGCGGCGGCAATGCGCGCAGTTTCCGAAGAAGTCGGAATGAAAGAATTTGACCAGATGGGAATCTACCGGCTGCTGTACAGTGTAGAGGATCAGGATCTGCTACATCAGATGAGTGATGCTCTGCTGGCACCGCTTCTGGAATATGATCAGAAGCATGAGGCAGACTATGTGAAGACCCTGGACAGTTACCTGCGCAATGATGGAAGCATCCAGGCAGTTTCTAAGGAGCTGTATATTCACAGAAATACGATCAGTTACCGCATGACAAAGATACGAAGTCTGCTGGAGTGTGAGCTGAATACACCGATAGAAAAACTGCCGTATCAGCTTGCCTGTCTGATACGGCAGATGTAGAACGTGCGATATCTGTATATTCCACTCCAAGTGAACCACTTGCACGGTAAAACTGAGCCAGTCTCACG
>JAUNAE010000020.1 GCA_030527765.1 Eubacteriales bacterium | reverse complement strand
CAAGCTTTCAGTGGTTCTGCACCTTTGCGGCCGTGGCACTGTTTGAACTTCTTGCCGCTTCCACATGGGCATGGATCGTTCGGATATACCTTGATCTCTTTACGTTTTACAGGCTGTTTTGTGGCACTGTCATCTTTGTTGGTTCCGGTAACCTTAGCAACCTGCTCACGCTCAACCTTCTGCTCAACCTGAACACGATACAGCATGCGGACAGTATCTTCCTGAATTGTGCTGATCATGCCATTGAACATCTCGAAGGCCTGCATCTTGTACTCAACAACCGGATCTCTCTGACCATAAGCAGCCAGACCGATACCCTGACGAAGGATCTCCATATCATCAATGTGATCCATCCACTTGGAATCGATGCTTCTAAGCAGAAGGACACGCTCAACCTCACGCATCTCCTCAGCCTCCGGGAAGGAAGCTTCTTTCTTCTCATAAAGCTCCAGAGCCTTCTCGTAGAGGTCTTTCTTCATAGCATCTTTTCTCTTGCCCTTAACCTGCTCTGCAGTTACAGGTGCAATCGGAATAATCTGCAGAAGAACGGAATTGAACTCGTCCAGATCCCACTCTGTAGAATCTACATCATCTGAGAATACCATATCCACAGCACTGTCGATAATGTCCTGAATCATCTTCAGAATGGTATTTCTCATATTCTCACCATCAAGTACCTGACGGCGCTCTTTGTAAATAATCTCTCTCTGCTCATTGTTAACCTGGTCGTAGTCAAGAAGGTTTTTACGAACACCGTAGTTGTTGAACTCGATCTTCTCCTGTGCCTTCTGAATTGCACTGGAAAGCATCTTGTGCTCGATCTGCTCATTCTCTTCTACACCCAGTGTGGTAAATACGTTCATGAGACGTTCAGAACCAAACAGACGCATCAGATCATCTTCCAGGGAGATGTAGAAACGGGACTCACCCGGATCACCCTGACGTCCGGAACGACCACGCAGCTGGTTATCAATACGTCTGGATTCATGACGCTCTGTACCAATGATCTTCAGACCACCGGCAGCCTTTGCAACATCATCCAGCTTAATATCGGTACCACGACCTGCCATGTTGGTTGCAATGGTAACTGCACCTGCCTCACCGGCCAGTGCAACGATCTCAGCCTCCTGCTCATGGAACTTCGCATTCAGGACTGTGTGAGGAATTCCTTCTCTCTTCAGCTTACGGCTCAGAAGCTCAGAAGTATCAATGTTGATAGTACCAACCAGAACCGGCTGATTCTTGGCATGTGCTTCTTTTACAGCCTCAACAACTGCATTGTATTTTTCTTTTTTGGTCATATAAACCGCATCTTCCAGGTCTTTACGAAGAACCGGACGGTTGGTCGGAATCTCAACAACGTCCATTCCGTAAATATCACGGAACTCTTTTTCCTCGGTAAGTGCAGTACCGGTCATACCACCTTTTTTGTCATATTTGTTGAAGAAGTTCTGGAAGGTAATGGTTGCAAGAGTCTTGCTCTCACGTTTAATCTTCACATGCTCCTTCGCCTCAATTGCCTGATGGAGACCATCGGAATATCTTCTACCCGGCATAATACGTCCGGTAAACTCATCGACAATAAGAATCTCATCATCTTTTACAACATAATCCTGATCCTTATGCATCAGGTTGTGTGCACGCAGTGCAAGGATAATGTTGTGCTGGATCTCCAGATTTTCCGGATCAGCAAGGTTCTCAATATGGAAAAAGTTCTCAACTTTGTGAATACCGTCTTCTGTCAGGTTGACAATCTTATCCTTCTCATTGACTACGAAATCACCTGTCTCGATAACTTCCTCACCCATGATAGCTGCCATCTTGGTCATCTCATGGCTGGCTTCACCACGCTCTAGCTGTCTTGCCAGAATATCGCAAGCCTCATAAAGCTTTGTGGATTTGCCGCTCTGACCGGAAATAATCAGAGGAGTTCTTGCCTCGTCAATAAGAACGGAGTCGATCTCATCAATGATACAGTAGTGCAGTTCTCTCTGTACCAGCTGCTCTTTGTAGATAACCATGTTGTCACGAAGGTAGTCGAAACCGAGCTCGTTGTTTGTGATGTATGTAATATCACAGCCATAAGCTTCACGCCGCTCTTCCGGCTTCATGTCATTCAGAACAACGCCGACCTTCAGGCCAAGGAACTCATGAACCTTACCCATCCACTCAGCATCTCGTTTTGCAAGGTAATCGTTGACGGTAACGATGTGAACGCCGCGTCCTTCCAGTGCATTCAGATATGCAGGAAGTGTGGAAACAAGAGTCTTACCTTCACCGGTTCTCATCTCTGCGATACGTCCCTGATGAAGAATAATTCCACCGATAATCTGTACCGGATAATGCTCCATACCGAGAACACGTTTTGCCGCCTCACGTACAGTAGCATATGCCTCCGGAAGAAGATCATCCAGAGTCTCGCCCTTGGAAAGGCGCTCTTTGAATTCTGTTGTTTTTGCTTTCAGCTCATCGTCTGACAGTGCCTGCATTGCAGGACGGAGAGACTCTGTTTTGTCCAGCAAAGGTTTGATACGTTTGACCTCGCGCTCGCTGCGAGTACCAAATACTTTGTTAAATATATTTGCCATTTGACTAACTACTCCTATCAACGTTTCTATTTTGATTCTGCCGCATTCTCTGATCTCATTTTCTGTTCATTATGATCAGAAAATCGCTGCAAAATAAAAGCCTGTAATAGTAACCGAAAAATGTTCTCAGGCTACCAATAATCTATACTCTTTTAACACTTTATTGTGGATAACACAATAAATTTTTGCCAACCGGAAGTCATTATGCTATGATATGGGTACTATTTATAGGAGATTATCATATGAAGAAAAAAGAAGTCCTGTGGATCGGCGGTTTGCTCGTTTTTGCTTTGCTTCTCTGGGGCGGCATGCAGCTGTTTGGGCAAAAAGAGTCTGCTTCCATTCACATTATGGTAGATGGAGAAGAATTCGGAACCTATTCCCTGTCAAAGGATCAGGTGATTTCCATCAATGACACCAATGTCTGCGAGATCAAAGACGGCATTGCCCGCATGATTGAGGCGAACTGCCCGGATCATCTCTGTATGCAGTTTGCTCCGATTTCTAAGGATCAGAATGGCGTCATTGTCTGTCTGCCTAATCAGGTCATTATAGAAGGAGAAGGCATCGATCAGACAAAACAGGAAATCGATGCAGCGTCATAATATGAAAACAAAACTCTCATTTCTTGGTTTTTTTACCGCCATTGCCGTGATCTGTGGCTACGTAGAATCTCTGATTCCGGTGTTTGCGGGTGTTCCCGGCATCAAGCTCGGACTCGCCAATCTGTCCGTACTGCTGATTCTGAAGCGTTTTTCCCTGAAGGATGCCTTTCTCGTATCTCTTGCAAGGATTCTGATTATCGGGTTCTTCTTCGGAAGCCTGTTTTCTATTATTTACAGTCTTGCGGGAGCATCCTGCAGTCTGCTTCTCATGTTTCTCTGTCTGAGAACCGGAAAGTTTTCTATTCCGGCCGTCAGTGTGATCGGAGGAATCACCCACAACATGGCTCAGCTGTTCATAGCCATCTGGCTTGTGGAAACCCCTGCACTGCTCACTTATTTTCCGGTTCTTCTGATCTCCGGAATTCTGACCGGACTTGTCATCGGATTTCTCACAAGGGAAATCGATCATCGTCTGCCCCTGATCAGGTAGTTCGGGAAACAGAAACATTCCAAGAAACCTGAAAGCAAACAGATCAAATCACTCCAAACACTTTATTTATACAGTTTAGTACAATTTTCATCAACACGTTTTGTCCTATAGGCCTCAAAAAACAGCAAGAAAGGCTGCCGCTAAGTTCTGCGGCAGCCTTTCCTGCTGTTTATATAAGTATTCCCAGTCAATCACCTTAATACTCTGGTTCAATCAGTCCGTAGGTATTGCCTTTGCGCTTGTACACAACGTTCACCTGATCCGTCTCTGCATTGCAGAATACGAAGAAATCATGTCCAAGGAGTTCCATCTGAACACATGCATCTTCCGGATACATTGGTTTGATGTCAAATTTCTTAGTACGAATAATGCGAACCTCTTCACTCTCCTCATAATCTCTGTCAATGTATGCTTTCTGGAAATTGACAGCGGACTGTTTCTTGTCGATGATCTTGTTCTTGTACTTGCGTAACTGGCGCTCAATCACTTCTTCTACCAGATCAATGGAAACATACATATCATTGCTGGTCTGCTCTGAACGGATAATGTTGCCTTTGACAGGAATGGTGACCTCAATCTTCTGTCTGTCTTTCTCGACGCTTAAGGTTACAATAATTTCGGTATCCGGAGTAAAATAACGTTCCAGCTTGCCAAGTTTGTCCTCTACTGCTGATTTCAGGCCATCGGTAACTGTGAGATTCTTTCCACTAATGATAAACTTCATGTGCCCATCCCCTTTACTAGTTGATGGTATTATTATAGCACATTTTCAGGTTTTTACCATATATTTTGCAAAATTTTCACAAATTCATTTTTAGAATTCTGTCAAATTCAAGAGTTCCCCCGAAGATGTCCAACGCGCTTCCGATGGTCACATCCAGAATTCCTTTTCCGGCAGTTCGCAGATCTTCCAGATCCGCCATACTTCCCACTCCACCGGCATATGTAATCGGCACTTCTCTGGACTCTGCCAGAAGTGCAGCCAGTTCCTTCTCCACACCGGATGCTTTGCCTTCCACATCTACCGCATGTACGAGAAATTCATCGCAATATCCTGCCAGTGTGCTTAAAAGTTCTCTCGTCACTTTCTCCTCTGTGAACTTCTGCCAGCGGTCTGTCACAATATAATACTCTCCGTCCCGCTTCCGGCAGCTCAGATCCAGCACAAGGTGTTCTTTGCCTGCTGCCTCCACCATACGATCCAGATTCTCCCAGGAAATGCTTCCGTTCTTGAAAACGTAAGATGTGACAATCACGTGACTCGCTCCTGCATCCAGATAATCTGACGCATTCTCCGGATTCACGCCTCCCCCAAGCTGCAGTCCCTTCGGGAACGTCTTGAGGGCAAGAAATGCCTGCTCTCTTGTCGCCTCATAATAAGGAGAGTCTGCACTGTTCAAAAGAATCACATGTCCACCGGATACTCCGGCTTTTTTGTACAGGTTTGCATAAAAAGCCGCATCATATTCCGATACAAAATTTTCTCTCGCAAGGTCCCCTTCATCTTTCAGGGAACCACCCACAATCTGTTTCACTTTTCCGTTATGAATATCAATACATGGTCGAAATCTCACACTATCTCCTCCTGTAATGTCAAGCGGATATTTGCAATCCGCTTCGCCTATAACTGCTCCGCAGCTGTTAAAAAAAGCTGCTGCAAACAACATCTCGTTCTTTGCAGCAGCCATTACTTGCGCGAACAACGAGCCAAGCGGACATGCTTGCATGTCCATTTGGCGACTGTCGCGACAACTTGAGAAACTCGCAAAGCGTGTTTCTCAAGTTTAGCCAATCACATCGCTCATATCATATCTGCCCGCAGGTTTTCCGGCAAGGAATTTTGCCGCCTCTAAGGCACCTTTTCCAAATACAGTCTTGGAATAGGCTGTATGTTTGAATTCAATTACTTCATCCGGACCTGCAAAAATCACTTCATGCTCGCCTACAATGGTACCGCCGCGAACTGCAGAAATACCGATCTCTTTTGGATCTCTCTGCTCTCTTCTCTGGCTCCTGTCGTAAACGTAATGATACTGCTCATCCATTGCCTCATTCAGACTGTCTGCAAGTGCAAGAGCCGTACCACTCGGAGCATCCAGTTTCAGTTTGTGATGCTTCTCCACGATCTCCATATCAAAACCTGCAGTTGCAAGAACTTTGGCTGCATCCTGAATCAGTTTCATCAGAGTGTTGATTCCCAGGGACATATTTGCGGATTTGAGAACAGCTACTTTCTTTGCAGTCTCTTCCAGGTGAGCAAGCTGCTCCTCGGACAGACCGGTTGTGCACTCTACAATCGGAATCTGACGCTCTGCGCTGTAATCCAGCAGGGCATCTACTGCCAGTGCACTGGAAAAATCGATAATTGCGTCAGCAGGAACATTGCAGTCTGCAAGACTTGTAAATACAGGATAATCGCATTTTCCAAGGTCTTCTCTGTCAATTCCGGCTACGATCTCTGCATCCGGATCTGCGGCTGCCAGCTGAGTAATTACCTGACCCATGTGGCCATTGCATCCATGCATAATTAATTTAATCATTTTTCTCTTCTCCTTCACAACTAGCGAATCTTCAGTCTTTCAGAGCGATTCCAAAATCTTTCATAGCTTTTGCAAGAACTTTTTTGTGCTCCTCTTCCATCTCTGTCAAAGGCATACGAAGAGAACCAACTTCCATTCCCATCAGGTTCAGAGCTGCTTTTACCGGAATCGGGTTCACTTCACAGAACAGTGCATTGATCAGCGGAATGGCTTTGAGCTGAATCTCTGCTGCTCCCTTTGTATCTCCATCCAGGAATTTCTGAACCATGTCATGAGTCTCTCTCGGTGCCACGTTGGAAAGTACGGAAATAACGCCCTGGCCGCCAAGAGAAAGGATCGGAAGAACCTGATCATCATTTCCGGAGTAAAGCTCGATGCTTCCTTCTGCCAGAGACATCAGTTTGGCAACCTGAGAAAGATTGCCGCTGGCCTCTTTGATACCAACAATATTTTTTACATTTTTTGCAAGATAAACAGCAGTCTCCGGCTCAATGTTGCATCCGGTACGACTTGCTACGTTATACAGAATAATCGGTGTATTCGGTACTGCATTTGCAACTGCTGTGTAATGTGCAATCAGACCTTTCTGTGTTGCCTTGTTGTAATAAGGAGTCACAAGAAGAAGACCGTCTGCACCATAGGAAGCTGCTTCCTGAGACATCATAATTGCAGTTTCTGTACAATTAGAACCGGTACCCGCAATAACCGGAATTCTTCCGGCAACCTTATCGATGGCGAATTTGATGGTTCTGAGATGCTCGCCGTGAGTCATTGTGGAAGACTCACCGGTTGTACCGCAGATAATGATCGCGTCTGTTCCATTCTCAATCTGAAACTCCAGAAGTTCTTCCAGTTTCTCATAGTTTACGGTTCCATCCTCATGCATCGGGGTGACAATTGCAACACCGGCACCTGTAAAAATAGCCATAGTATTCCTCCTGCTTTATCTTGTAGTCTTATCTTCAGTAGTTACTGTTGTAATCGAATCTACGCAGTCTCTTAGACTGTCCGGGAATCTCCATCCTGTCATGATAATGTGAATGGACGGATCCCGCATCTGCAGTATCTCTCGAAGAGTCTGTTCCTCCAGAATATCATTGTCCAGAAGTCCCAGAATCTCATCAAGCACCAGAACTTCACATTCCTGGGTCGCAATGACCTTTCTTGCAAAATTCACACCATTTCGAATGTTCAGGCGCTCTTCATTTTTTTCTTCATCTGTCAGATCTGCATAACATTTGTTCATTCTTTCAAAGCGGAAGATTTTTACATCCTGACTGTCCAGCTTCTCAAGAATGTCTGTAGCCTGCTCTTCGCGCCCCTTCAAAAACTGAATGACAATGACGCTCTCGCCCTGGGCTGCCTTCTGAAGACATTTGCCCATTGCCATCGCGGTCTTGCCCTGACCCGGTCCGCAGATTACTTCAGTAAATCTAGTATTCATAAACTTTCCTCTTCATCTCCATGTACGATTGCGTCGAAGAAACTCCTTTTCCTCCTTCACAATCAGATCGCTGCACATACAAATCGCCTTGCTGCGCAGTTTCCCATTGAATAGGACTATCTTACCGCAGTTTTGTTGGAATTGCAATACTTTGCCATACGAGATCAGTACAGTTCCAGTCTGGCAACGGACACCTCATACGTCACACGAAGCTTCACTTCCTCCTCTGTTTTCTTAGAGTACTCCCGGCTCTGAATCCTTCCCCACACCATGAGATGGCATCCCACAGGAAGTCCCGAAGCAAATCTGGCAGTTTTTCCCCAGCTGATACACGGGATATAATCGGTTCTTCCGGTACTTCGGTTCACTGCGAGAATCAATTCACTGATCTCCCGGCCTCCCGGCGTTTTGCGGAATACCGGTTTTTTGCACAGAAATCCTTCCAGATAGATGTGATCCTGAGGTCCTCTTTCTTCGTCATCCACAACAGAAAAATCTCTGGCAAGTACAGAAAGTGCCGTTCTCACCTTTTCCTCATCCCTGTAATTTCTTGACTGAAACAGCCCATGCACGGACACATAGCTTCCCGCATAGGACTGCCGGACATCCATCACTCGATCTGAAACAACAAGAGGAATCCGATCCTCCGCGTCCGACCTTCTGTGAATGACCAGGTCCGTCGTATAAAAATTCTCTCCGTGACTGTCATGACTGAAGCGAAATTCTTTTTCAATTTTGCCTCTCATGGAAACCAGATTTGTGTTCTCTATTCTTTTATCCCCCATAACGTGAACTCCCTTCTCTTAACTTCCGGCGTAAACTCATCTCAGCCGGAGATTCCGACGCTTCTCTGCCAAGTTAAATTGCGAATCTCGTCAGAAGATTCGCGGGCGAGTTCGGCAGTTGCGAAGCAACTTTCTTCTGCCGAACTCTGAGATGAACAATCCTGTTATCTATATAAATACTGTATGCATTCACTCTTATTTTTAGAACCATTTCTCATGATTTCATCTTGTAATCTCCAAAAAATATGGTAAAATAAGCGTTTGTAGCAAACAGCTGATTTCGGGGAATCCTCTGATTTCCCAATCAAGTTATATAGTAACTGCGAAGATACTGAACAGTTACGTCATATATATAATAGGAAAGGATCAAATTTCGTATGAAGATGAAACGTGAAGATGTACGTAACGTCGCAATTATCGCACATGTTGACCATGGCAAAACGACTCTGGTTGACCAGCTTCTGAAACAGAGTGGAATTTTCCGTGACAACCAGGATGTTCAGGAACGTGTCATGGACTCCAACGATATCGAACGTGAGCGTGGTATCACTATTCTCTCCAAAAATACTGCCGTTCATTACAACGGTGTCAAAATCAACATCATCGACACTCCTGGACATGCAGATTTCGGCGGCGAGGTTGAGCGTGTTCTCAAAATGGTAGATGGTGTTATTCTTCTGGTAGACGCTTTTGAGGGCGCTATGCCACAGACCAAATTCGTTCTTAAGAAAGCACTGGAGCTTGATCTCCATGTCATCGTCTGCATCAACAAAATTGACCGTCCGGAGGCTCGTCCTACAGAGGTCATCGATGAGGTACTGGAACTTCTCATGGATCTGGATGCATCTGATGAGCAGCTGGATTGCCCGTTCCTGTATGCTTCTGCAAAGACAGGACATGCAATGCTGGATCTTGCTGATACTCCGGAAAACATGGCTCCGCTGTTCGAGACAATTCTGAAATACATCCCGGCTCCAGAAGGAGATCCGGAGGAAGATACTTCCGTCCTGATCAGCACCATCGACTACAACGAATATGTTGGACGTATCGGTGTTGGTAAAGTTGAGAACGGAACTATTTCCGTGAACCAGGAGCTGATGCTTCTGAACCACCACGACAGTGATAAGAAGAAAAAAGTCAAGATCGGTAAACTTTATGAGTTTGACGGTCTGAACAAGATTGAGGTAACTTCTGCTTCTGTCGGTTCTATCGTAGCTATTTCCGGTATTCCGGATATTCATATCGGCGACACACTTGCAGGCGGAGATCATCCGGAGGCAATTCCATTCCAGAAGATTTCCGAGCCGACCATCGCTATGAACTTCATCGTAAACGACAGTCCACTGGCAGGTCAGGAAGGTAAATATATCACCTCCCGTCATCTCCGTGACCGTCTCTACAGAGAGCTGAATACAGACGTAAGCCTTCGTGTAGAAGATACTGATACTACAGAGAGCTTCAAAGTTTCCGGACGTGGTGAGCTTCATCTCTCCGTTCTCATCGAGAACATGCGCCGTGAGGGTTATGAGTTCGCAGTCAGCAAGCCTGAGGTTCTATACCACTTTGACGAGCGCGGCAAGAAACTGGAGCCAATGGAAATCGCTTATGTAGATGTTCCGGAAGAATTCTCCGGTACGGTTATCCAGATGCTCAGTGAGCGTAAAGGTGAGCTTCAGGGCATGAGCACTGCAAGCGACGGTTCCATGAGACTGGAATTCCATATTCCATCCCGCGGACTGATCGGATTCCGCGGCGACTTCATGACCTCCACCAAGGGTACCGGTATTCTGAATACCATCTTTGATGGCTATGCTCCATACAAGGGTGACTTCGCATATCGTAAACAAGGCTCCCTCATTGCCTTCGAAAATGGTGAGGCTGTTACTTATGGTCTGTTCTCCGCGCAGGAGCGTGGTACTCTGTTCATCTCTGCAGGAGATCGTGTATATCAGGGTATGGTTATCGGACAGAACGGTAAGGGCGAAGATATCGAGCTCAATGTCTGCAAGACCAAGCATCTTACAAATACCCGTTCCTCTTCCGCTGATGAGGCTCTGAAGCTGACTCCTCCGAGAGTCTTAAGTCTTGAGCAGTCCATCGAGTTCATCGACTGGGATGAGCTTCTGGAGGTAACTCCGAAGTCTCTTCGTATCCGTAAGAGAATTCTGGATCCTAGAGAGCGTAAGAGAGCAGGATTCCGCAAAGAATAAATACGAGCAACAAAAAACTCAGTACCCCATCCAAGGTACTGAGTTTTTTTGGCCAAAAGAAAAGTTCCGGCAGCATCTGATTTGATACTGCCGGAACTTTGTTTATTTACTTATTTGCCGCGAAGGCCTCGACGAAGAACAGAAATACTGCTGATCGCTGTCAGACCATAACCAATTCCGAGTTCTTTCAGAAATTCACCACGAACCTCTGCATCTGCTTTGAGCATCTCCTTGAGAACCTGGAAACACTCAGAAAGGCTGTAAGTTTCTCCGCCTTCATTGAGATAGTCCATAATATCCCAAGATACGCTGATAAGATGAGCAACGCCAAGAACAACCAAAGCCATCACAATCGAAATCACGATTCCTTTTACATCCATGGTTCCACCAAGCAGTTCATATCCTTTCAGTGCACAGACTGCTGCCACAACTCCGGCAAGACCTGCGATATAACCAAATCGATAAACAGCCACCCAAAGTGCTCCTCCGATCAGTGCTCCCAGCAAAGCTCCGACCATACCTGTCAGCAAGTTAGAGGATTTCTTTTCCTCTACCATACCGAAATTATTGAAATTTCCTGTTTGCATCTTGTCTTTCTCCTCCCTGGATTTCATCGATTTATCTTAATCGATAATCTGAACACATTTTATCAGATCAAGCAGGAAGAAGCAACCATAGCAAAATATGCTTACCCCAAACGAATCGTCCATTGATTATTATAAATTTCATTTGGTGACAAACAAATTTTTTTACTTTGTCTCAAAATATTTTTGAACGCCCTTGATTAGTGCTGCATGATCATCTAAATGAGGGAGTCCCGACACGCACACTGCCCCAACAACACTGCCACATTCCAGACGGATTGGAAAACCGCCGCCGCAGGCAACATAATCCTGAGAATTCAATCCCCAGTCCTTTTCCATATCTTCCTTATTTCTTTCAAGCTCCAGATATGCACGCAAAGAACTCATCTCACGCATCGTAACCATGTTGGCTTTTCTTCTCATCCACAATTTGTTATATTTTCCCGTTCCGTCCGGATAATACGAAAAAACTTCAGCCCCGTTCAGAATAATTTGAATTGCAAGAGGACCTTTCTGCTCCTTGTTTGTTTCGATCAAAGTCAGTCCAAGTTGAAGAAGATCTTCATGTGTGACACTTTTGAAAACATATTTCTTCTCTTCTTCCAGACACTGTGCATATAAATCCATATTGTTTACTCCTGTTTCAACCCGTACTCTTCTGCCAGTTTTGCGAACTGTACAAGAGATCCTGTGATGGTCTCATATTTCACGCAGTAAGCCAGACGTACATATCCCGGACACGCGAAAGAGCTTCCCGGCACCATGAGAATATTGTATTTCTTGGCAGCCTCGCAAAACGCTTTTTCATCCGGAACCGGAGATTTCACGAAGAGATAGAAGGCTCCCTGCGGCTTGATACACTCAAATCCAAGTTCCTTCAGACCATTGTAAAGAGCCTGACGATTCTTATCATATGCTGCTACATCTGTTTTCTCATCTACACATTTTGCAATTACTTTCTGAATCAGTGACGGAGCATTCACATCACCCATAATACGGTTGGCAATGGTTGCCGCCTGGATCACTTCTTCACTTCCATCGACTTCATCCGGAATAACCAGATATCCGATACGCTCTCCCGGAAGGGACAGAGACTTGCTGTAGGAATAGCCAACTACGGTATTTGCGTAATATTTGGTCAGATAAGGAACGAACACTCCGTCGTAAGCCAGTTCACGGTATGGTTCATCGGAAATGAGGTAAATCACAGTTCCGTACTCTTTCTGTTTCGCTTCCAGAATCTCAGCCAGCTTTTTGATGGTCTCCTCAGAATATACAACACCGGTCGGGTTGTGAGGGGTATTTACAATAACAGCTCTTGTATTTGGAGTAATCTTTTCTACCAGTTCCTCAAGGTTCGGCTGGAATGTCTCGGTATCCGGTGAAATCTCCACAAGTTTTCCGTCAAAGTTGCGGACATAAGAACCATATTCCAGGAAATACGGTGCAAAAACAATCACTTCTTCCCCCGGATTCAGGATCGTTTTGAAAATAACGTTCAGACCACTTGCTGCACCTACGGTCATGATCAGGTTCTTTGCAGAAAAATTTGTTTCGAATCGGCGATTCAGAGATTCTGCGATGGTTTGTCTGACATCCTCAAATCCTGCATTGCTCATATAACCATGAAGCACGGTCGGCTCAACGGTGTTTGCCAGTTCAATGATGGCTTCTCTTACACTGTCCGGTGCCGGTACACTCGGATTACCCAGACTGAAATCAAAGACGTTCTCAGGACCGTAGATCCCGCGGAGACGGTTTCCTTCCTCAAACATCATACGAATGGCTGAATTGTTTTTTACAAAAGGTTTCATCTTTTCTGAAATCATGGCGCAGTTCCTCCCGGTCTAAATTCTTGGAAATATCAAGCGAATATTCGCAATTCGCATCTTTCTTATAACCGCATAGCTGCTCCGCAGCTTATCGGTTGAAAAAGGTGCCCGGAGAATCTCTCCGGACACCCTTGTTCCTTATTATAGCACGATTCCCGAAGGATTCCTACACTTTTACGTTTATTCTTTAACGCTGAGACGTACTAATGCACGCTGAAGTTTTGCTTTTGCCATCTTATAATCCTGATCAGACAGGCCTGTTTTGGAAAGTCTCTCTTCCGCACGGCGTTTTGCCTCTTCTGCACGACGCTTGTCAATGTCCTCTTTCCACTCCCAGGTGGTTGCAAGAACACGGCAGGTGCCATTCATCATCGTCAGCATTCCGCCGATACAGGCTGCCTCTTTTTTGGTTCCGTCTTCCAGAACAACGTGGGATTCTCCCATACCAAGGGCAGTACAATAATTCATATGACCTGCCAGAATGGCAAGATCCCCTGTAATTGTACGGCAGACGATACGCTCAACATCTCCTTCAAACAGGAGTCCGTCCGGTGTACCAATTCGAAGCGAGAAGGTTTTCATAGGCAACCTCCTTTACTGTTTTGCTGCATTTGCTTTTTCAATTACTTCATCAATGGTACCGGCAAAAAGGAAGAAGCTCTCCGGAATGTCATCGCACTCGCCGTCAAGAATCATACGGAATCCGCGAAGAGTCTCTTTGAGCGGCACATATTTACCTTCCATACCGGTGAACTGCTCTGCTACAGAGAAACTCTGAGAAAGGAATCTCTGTACCTTACGTGCACGGTTAACGGTCTTCTTATCTTCCTCAGAAAGCTCATCCATACCCATGATGGCGATGATATCCTGAAGTTCTTTGTATCTCTGGAGAACTCGCTGTACTGAACGGGCAATCTCATAGTGCTCGGTTCCAACAACCTCCGGAGAAAGGATACGGCTTGTAGAATCCAGTGGATCTACGGCCGGGTAAATACCCTGACTTGCGATCTCACGGGAAAGTACGGTTGTTGCATCCAGATGGGTGAAGGTCGTTGCCGGTGCAGGGTCTGTCAGGTCGTCCGCCGGCACGTAAACTGCCTGTACGGACGTGATAGAACCCTTTCTTGTAGAAGTAATACGCTCCTGAAGGGCACCCATCTCTGTTGCAAGTGTCGGCTGATAACCAACTGCGGATGGCATACGTCCCAGAAGAGCGGATACCTCGGATCCGGCCTGGGTGAAACGGAAAATATTATCAATGAACAGAAGCACATCCTGGTTCTTCACATCACGGAAATACTCCGCCATGGTAAGTCCGGAAAGACCAACTCTCATACGTGCTCCCGGCGGCTCATTCATCTGACCGTAAACCAGAGCAGTTTTGTCAATAACGCCGCTTTCTTTCATTTCGTTGTAAAGGTCATTTCCTTCACGGGTACGCTCTCCAACACCGGTGAATACAGAAAGTCCGCCGTGTGCGGTTGCGACATTATGGATCAGCTCCATGATCAGAACGGTTTTGCCTACACCGGCTCCTCCGAACAGACCAATCTTACCACCCTTTGCATAAGGGCAGATCAGGTCTACGACCTTAATACCGGTCTCCAGAATCTCTGTTGCCGGCACCTGATCTTCATAAGCAGGAGCTGCTCGATGAATTGCCCAGCGTTCCTTCGTTTCCGGAACCGGACCGTCATCCACCGGGTCTCCCAGCAGATTAAATACTCTTCCAAGGCATTCTTCGCCTACCGGTACAGCGATGGGGCTTCCGGTATCTACTGCCTTTGTACCACGTACCAGACCGTCTGTTGAGTTCATTGCTATACAGCGCACCGTATTATCACCGGTCTGCTGTGCAACTTCTGCAACAAGCTTGGTGCCGTGATTATCAATCTCGATGGCGTTTAAAAGTGCCGGTAATTCGTCATATTTGAAACGAATATCCAGAACCGGTCCGGTAACCTGCACTACCTCGCCAATATGTTTTTCACTCATTTATGAATTCTCCTGTTTTCGGTTCAATGGATCGAGAAATCAGAATAACTGCAGCATCCCGGCAAAAGATTATGACAGTTCTTCTGCTCCTCCGACAATCTCCGTAATTTCCTGCGTAATACTTGCCTGACGGGCACGGTTGTAATACAGGTTGAGTTTCTCGATCATTTCCTCTGCGTTATCCGTCGCTGCCTCCATAGCTGTACGCCGGGCTGCCAGTTCACTGGCAACACTGTCGCAGACACCGCCATAGATCAGTCCCGCAAGATACTCCGGAACAATCGCATCGAATACTTCCTGGGCACTTGGCTCATAGAGAATCAGATCCCGGATCTTTCCTGTCTCATGATCGTCACTTGCCAGATCATAGAGAGGCAGTACCGGAAGATCTCTCGGTACCTGGGACAACATAGAAAGAAACTCTGTATAGCACAACTCAATATGTCCATATTCCCCTTTGCGATATCCTTTGCAGAGCATATTTGCGATCTCGAAACAGTCCGCAACGGAAATGCTTGCAATCTCCCGAAAGGCTTCGGAAATGATAGGAACCTGCCGCCGCTCAAAATATTCAACTGCCTTTTTGCCGATAGGCAGTACGGAATATTCCTTGCCTTTGCACTGTTCTTCTACCTTTTTGAACATATTCGTATTATAACCACCGGCCAGTCCGCGATCTCCGGCAATGACAACATAGCAATACCGGGGATTGCTGGATTCTTTTGTATAGACCGATGTGAAATCTGTATTTCCCACAGCGATGTCCCGAAGCGTGTCATGCAGCTCCTTGAAATAAGGGCGGCAGATATCTGCCCGTTCTTTCGCTTTACGCAGCTTGGAGGATGCCACAAGTTCCATGGCCTTCGTGATCTGCATGGTGTTCTGCACACTCTTGATCCGAAGCTTAACCGCTTTCATATTTGAAGCCATGATGTCTCCTCCTGCTTATTTACTTTGAAGGCTGACGATCCAGAAATTTTTCTGTAAAAGCATTCAGAACCTTCCGAAGTTCTTCTTCTGTATCAGACTCCAGCTTTCCTGTGCTCCGAATCGTCTGCATAACAGCTGCTCCTTCGGAATCGGTGTCCAGATAGGTAAACAGTTCCGTTTCATACTGCTTCACATTTTCAACTGCAACTTTCTCCAGAATGCCTTTGGTAACCGCATAAATAATCGCTACCTGTTTCTCGACCGGAATCGGCTGGTTCTGATCCTGCTTCAGCATTTCCACAATTCTTGCACCCTGCTCCAGACGAGCCTTTGTATCTGCATCCAGGTCAGATCCGAACTGTGCGAAACTCTGCAGCTCACGGTACTGGGAATAAATCAGTTTCAGAGTACCGGCAACTTTCTTCATTGCTTTGATCTGAGCGTTACCACCTACACGGGATACAGAGATACCCGGGTTTACCGCAGGCATAACACCGGAGTGGAACAGCTCTGTCTCAAGGAAAATCTGTCCATCTGTAATGGAAATAACGTTTGTCGGAATATATGCGGAAACATCTCCGGCCTGGGTCTCAATAATTGGAAGTGCTGTAAGAGAACCACCTCCATGAGCCTCATCCAGTTTTGCAGCTCTTTCCAGAAGTCTGGAATGAAGATAGAAAACATCTCCCGGATATGCCTCACGTCCCGGCGGACGACGAATCAGCAGGGAAAGTGCTCGGTATGCCACTGCGTGCTTACTTAAATCATCATAGATAATCAGCACATGTTTTCCCTTGTTCATGAAATACTCACCCATTGCACAGCCTGCATATGGTGCAATATACTGCAGCGGGCTGGATTCTGAAGCAGTTGCTGCAACAACTATTGTGTAATCCATCGCTCCGTTGCGGGAGAGATTCTCAACCAGAGAGGCAACGGTAGAACGTTTCTGACCGATTGCCACATAGATACAGATGACATCCTGTCCTTTCTGGTTAATAATGGTATCTGCTGCAATGGTTGTCTTACCGGTCTGACGGTCACCAATGATCAGTTCTCGCTGTCCTCTTCCGATTGGCACCATAGAGTCGATTGCCTTAATACCGGTCTGAAGAGGTTCTTTTACCGGCTGTCTGTCACAAATTCCCGGAGCTTTGGACTCTACCGGACGGAACTCTTCCGTCGCAATGGGGCCCGCCCCGTCAATCGGCTGTCCAAGTGCGTTCACAACGCGGCCGATCATCGCGTCACCGACCGGAACAGAAACAACTTTACCGGTTCTCTTCACGGTCTGTCCTTCTCCAATTCCCTCATCAGAACCAAAGATGACAATGGATACGCTGGTCTCTTCCAGATTCTGGGCCATACCGAAGGTACCGTCCTCGAATTCCAGAAGTTCTCCTGCCATACAGTTCACAAGACCGCTTGCTCTGGCGATACCGTCACCAACCATAAGCACGGTTCCTACTTCGTTCTGTACAATGGCGTTGTCATAATATTTGATCTGACTTCGGATAACTTTGGATATTTCTTCAGGTTTTAATTGCATGGTTCCATACCCATCCTTTATACGATAATCTCATCAAGTTTCCTGGAAATACCTTCCAGACGTCCCCGCACGGTTCCGTCGAAGGAAGTGCCTTCCAGATTCACACGCAAACCGGCAACCACTTTCGGATCCACTTTGCAGATCAGAGAAATTTGCTTGCCGCTCTTCTTCTCCAGACTTTCTTTCAATGCCTTCTTCTGCTCATCTGTGAGCAAAACGGCACTTGTCACAACTGCCTCAGCAATGTGATTGTCCACACGGTATCTGCGTGTATATTCTTCACAACATCCTGCGAACTCCCGCAGGATATTTCTGTCACACATCAATTTCAGTAAGTTTACCAGATAGCGATGAGCACCGCTGCCAAAGGCTTCTTCAATCAGCTTTCTTCTCTCTTCCAGGGGAATGGAAGGTTCTGAAAGAAGCCGCAGATAATCCGGATTCTCACGGAAAACACTTCGAATCTCTGTCATCTGCTCCAGAATGGCCTCGGTCTGTTGTTCTTCGGCGGCGAGATCATAGAGACTGCCGCCATAGATTCTGGCAGTATTTGTCATGATGTCTCACCTACATTCGAAATAAAATCATCTATCAGTTTATTGTGATCCTGTTCATTCAACTCACGTTCAATGACTTTGCCTGCAATCTCCATAGCCATGTCGCCGATCTCATTCTTGATCTCATTCACGGCTTTTCGTTTCTCCTGGGCAATGTCTGCCTCTGCTTTTGCCTTCATATTGGCGGCCTGAAGATTTGCTTCCCTCAGCATTTCTTCACTCTGAATGGACGCTGTCTTCTGAGCCGTTGCGAGAATCTCGTTTGCTTTTGTACGAGCTTCCTGCATGTCTTTCTCATAAGCAGCCTTCATCGCTTCCGCTTCCTCCCGGGCTTTTACCGCATCCTGAATCTCTGCATCGGATTTGGCTTTTCTTTTTGCAAGCATCTCATTTACCGGCTTGAACAGGAATTTTTTGATCAGATATGCCTGGATAAATAAGTTGCAAATCTGGAAAACGAAATTCCAAGGCACAATCCCAACTAAATCCTGCACCTGCATGAGAGGTTCCTCCTATCTTTCTCTGTCTGTCTCTGTCCTCATGGTCGCAGAGACAGTACCGGATCTCATGATCATTCGCTGTCTATCAGCCAAGGAAGTTCATGAAGATTCCAGGTGCAACGAAGATCAGAAGAAGACCTGTTACGAAACCGTAAATACCGGTGGTCTCTGCAATCGCACAACCGAGAAGCATTGTAGATGTAACATCTCCTTTGCACTCAGGCTGTCTTCCAATTGCCTCCAGAGCCTTGGAAACCGCATTACCTTCACCAATACCAGGTCCAATACCGGAAATCAGTGCGCATCCTGCACCAATTGCACATCCAGCTAACGCAATACCTTTGGCAAGAATTGTAAAATCCATAATATAAATCCTCCTGTGATTTAAATTTTTTAATTCATTTTTTTTGAAGCAAAGGAATTCTCTCGTTACTCCTCTGCAGCGTTTGCAATATACATAACTGTCAGCATACAGAAAATGAATGCCTGCATTACACCGGAAAACCAGTCAAAGTACACCGACAGAATTGCCGGAATACCTACATCAAGTATCGGAATCTGCGAAAGCACGTCTCCCACAAGACCCGGAATCAATCCAAGCAATGCGGAACTTGCTACCGCAAGTGCACCGTAAATCAGTGCATTAATAACAACACCTGACAGGATATTTCCGAAATGACGGCAGGCCATGCTGACCGGAGTTGCCAGTTCTGAAAGAATATTGAAAGGAGTCATCACCGCAATCGGTGTTGTGAAGCCCTTCAGATATCCGCCAAATCCATTTGTCTTGATTTTCTGTGCGGTAATCATGATGAATACAATAACCGCCCATGCAGCTTCCGTGGAAAGATCGGAAGTCGGGCTTCTAAGCCCTACAAGACTGATCAGATTCGACACCACACTTGTCGCGAACAGAGCCGCCACAAAGGGAATCATATGTCGGAAACGTTCTCCCATATTTCCGACAACAAAGTTATTGGCTAACTCCACCAGATACTCTGCAAATGCCTGACGTTTGGAAATATTCTCCTCCTTCAGATCTCTGGTGAGCCAGATACATGTTCCTGTAATCAGAATCATGACAATCCAGCTGACAACCAGTGTTTCACTGATGCGAAGCTGTCCCAGAACAGGCAGTTTGATCGGAAGCTCAAATAGTATTTTAGCTCCCGAAATATCCAGATCCATTAGTTTCCACCTCCTACTTTACAGAATGCAACTGGAAGCCACGAAGCTTCGCTGCAATTCCCGGGAGCAACAGAGGAATCAATGCTGCGGCAAACTGAAAGCATGGCGCTACGATCCCGACAATCACCCATGCCATCTGCAAAAGCATCCGGCGGGAATAACTTGCCTGTACAAGTTTGCGAGCGTTTTCCTCGTTGTCCATGGAAGCAGCTTTTTGAATGGTAACTCCCATTAGAAAAAAATTAAGCACTGCAACAATACCACCGGCAATTCCTCCCAGGACTACCGTCCAGTCAAAAGGAATCTTCGCCGGCATTGCCCAATGCAACACTGCAAAGACTACGATCATTAACAAAACTCCAACCGTCTCAACCAATGCGACAAATTTTGTTTCGTTTTTGACTGCAGGCGCTGTGTTTGAAAAAATGTTCATTGCATCTCTGTCCTTTCGTAACTATTCAGTTCCCTCATAGTTACATCCTTTCTAAAAATCACTCATGTCTGTTGAACGAAATGCGATCTTTCTTTTTCTCTTTATGATGTTGTTTCATGACTGACTGATACAATCTGTAGGCCACCGTGCCGGAACCTCCCAGGCCAAAGAAAAATCCCGGAATATAAATCCATGCCCCAATCTGAAATCTGGAACAAAGCCACCAGCATATCCCCAGACACATCAGCGTCGGCGTAATCAGGGACAGCCCGAATTGCGTCAACATGGTGAGCTGCTTCAGGATTTCTGTCATCTGTTTCACTGTTGTCGCTCCTTTCTTTTTGAGATTCATCCATACTGCTTTATTCTCAGCCATTTTCATGAATTTGCATACATTTTACCATAATCTATACAAAAATTCAACAATTCTAGCTTGTCACTTTATTAACATCTTCCAATTATCGCTATATTTTCTCTGTATTATGTGCAATTTGTACAAATGCCACAACAACCCATTATTTTTATTGTTTCTCGTAAAGAACCTTAAATCGCGAATCTCGTAAGAAGATTCGCGCGCGAGTTCGGCAGTTGCGAAGCAACTTTCTTCTGCCGAACTCTGCGATCCGCCGGAGGCTCATCTCAGTCGGGGAGACCCCCACTGAGACTAATTTGTTATCCCCCACTTATAGAAGATGGGGGTCTCCCCGGCTGAGATGAAAGACCATCGGACCGTCGAATTCTTGCATGCTATAGATTATAGATATTTGCACTTGGAAATCAATTGCCACTTTTTCAATAATCGACGATTAATCAACAGTATTTCAAATATCGGGCATCATTTTCACGAAGTTATTTTTATAAAAAAAATCGCATCCATGATCATTCATGAATGCGATTTTTGTGTCAAACGGATATTCGCAATCCGCTTCGCTTCTTGCTCACCGCTCTGCGCATTTGAAGCACAGGACTTACATGATTCAGTTAATAACGATAGGCGCTGTTCGCTTCATCCTCTACATTGGAGGCATCCAGCCACGCCACCGGCAAAAGCTCTTCCTGTTCAATGCTGACTGTTCCCGGAAGTTTCAGAAGATCCACCGCCGTCAGCATCGTCGTATATCCCATCTCATATGGATTCTGAGAAACCGTACCATACTCTCTTCCATCCCTGATCGCATCAATCTGAGCAGAAGATCCGTCTGTTCCGATAAGAACCGGTGCATTCTCCTCAGGTGCGACTGCCAGATACGCTTCCGCCACAACATAATTTGTACAGTAAACGCCTGCCAGGTTGTCTGTCTGCTCCATGTATTCACTGATAGAGGCATTTATATCCTCGACCTGATCCTCGTACAAAATATCCGTAATGGTGATTCCGTCATGAGATTTGATCGTATCCTGAAAACCTCGAATTCGGTCTCTGACTGTAGAGCTCTTCTCCTGAGCAGAAAAAATGACAACATTACCGGATCCATTCAGCGCCTCCGCCATTTTCTCCGCAGCCGTTGCTCCGGCATTATAATTATCTGTACTTCTGTATGCGCTGACAAGATTCATGTCTTCCAGCATGGAATCAAAGACAACTACCGGAATTCCATTCTCATGGGCAGATTCCAGCTGAGCCGTACAGGACTCCATGTCACTTGCACTCATACACAAAACATTCGGATTCTCGGCGACAACTGCATCCAGCGTATTGATCTGCGTCTCAACATCTTTCTCATCTTTGGGACCTTCAAAGGTCATGGTCAGTTTGTCGTCTTTGGAGAACCCATAGGCATCATTCACATCCTGAAGAGCTGCTTCCATACCCTCCTGGATTTTATTCCAGAATTCCCCCTTCGTACATTTGCTCACAACTGCAATTCGGGCTCCTCTTGTTACAGGCTGGCTTGCATCCACTCTGCCACTCTCGTCTGACACTTCTTCAGAAGATAAAGCATCTCCATTTTCATCAAGTGCATCTTCTGTGCCATCAACATCAGGCGCCGCCATCTCTTCTGTCGCTTCCTCATTTTCAGGAGTTTCCTGAGTGATCGAAGTCTCTTCTGATTTTGTCTCTCTATAAGTAAATGAAACGGTTACAACACTTGCCAAAACAACTGCAGCCGGAACAATCCATATCTTTTTCACGAAATCATCCCTCATCTTTCCATTTTCTGATCATGTATCCATATTTGCTTTATTATTATCACAAAACAATCTCTTCGTCTATAACTTTAACATTTTTTTCATATTTGATTACCGTTCACGGAATGAACAGGTATTTATTGATGGAAAAGATGCGAATGCCTTTCCGGATGGACGGCATGTGAATGACATTTTCTTTCCTGTTCTCGGGTGTTTGAAGCTGAGACGATATGCAGCAAGTGCCACCGGCTCTCCTTTGCCTGTTTCTTCCGGCAGATTTCCCCCGTACTTTCGATCTCCCAGAAGAGGCATGCCTGCATGAGCCATCTGTACTCGAATCTGATGATGGCGACCGGTTTTCAGTGTGACTCGAAGAAGTTTTTTGTTTTCTGTTCCTTCCAGACACTCATAAGACAATTCCGCCTTTTTGGCATTTTGCGTTTTCTCCGATACGACCTTGGACATGTTGGTTCGTCCGTCCTTCAACAGCCAGTCAACAAGCGTTCCTTTCGGAGCCGGTATCTCCCCAGCCGTTACTGCCAGATACTCCTTCTCCATCTGATTGTTCTGAAGCTGCTGCCCAAGTTTTCCCGCCGCCTGTGGATTCTTGGCAAATAAGGTGATCCCTTCTACCGGCTGATCCAGACGATGAATCACTCCCAGGTACGGCATTTTGCCCGGTTCTTTTTTTGCAATCTCATTTTTGAAAAAGCTCTCCAGATCCATCTGGCCAATCTTTTTGGTCTGTACGGGAACCCCCGCCGGTTTTGCACAGACCAGAATGTCTTTGTCCTCATATATGATCAACTGTTTGATATCCAAAATCATAAAAAAAGCTCCTTTTCTGTCCAAAGGCAAAACAAACACACCGAGCCGGTTGGCGAATCTGTTTTGGCTTTTCATAAGGAGAGTATACCACAAAAGGAGACGGCCACCACTTCTTTTTGATTCTCATTGGAATTCTGAAATGATGACCGTCTCAATGTTCTTCTTTATTCAATTTTGTTTCTTCCTTTATTCTTCTTATTTTTTCTAGAAACTCCTTTTTTAGAAATTCCC
>JAUNAE010000302.1 GCA_030527765.1 Eubacteriales bacterium | reverse complement strand
ATGAAATGGAATGGATTTATCCCTTCCAGCATATTGTCCGCTTTCAGAATCTGACAGTCGGTCAGAACTCAGGGGAAAACGAAGTGGTTGGTTCCATCGATGACGAAACCATGCTTTCTGAGGGCTTGTACTATATCAAGGAACTCTATGGAGAGCTGGACAGGGTGCTGGAACACCTGGAAGAAAGCGGGGATATTTCGGATGTCACGCTATCGAGATATCAGGAGAAATATTGCCAGACAGCGAAGGCCCTGAGGCTTGAAAAGCTGTATTGCGAATAAAACAGGAGAAAAGAAAGATGGCAGCAGAGAGAATCATTGGTGTGGATTTTGGCACCAGCACCTCGGTCATCCGGGTCAAGCGATATATAGACGGAAAGCCAGCAGAAGACCGGCTTTTCACAAGGGCAGTTACCTTCAATATGGGCCATACTATGCTGCCCACGTTGGTTCAGAAAGTTAATAGGGCAAACTACTATGGTTACGATGCACAAGTTTCTAAGCGAGAGTCTGTACTTTACCAAAATTTTAAAGTGGATTTGGAAAACCTAGATCCCGAAAAGAAAGCTCAGGCCAGAAAGCTAACTGAGGAATTCTTTGAATACATGGCGCAGGTCTATCAGGAGCAGAGTGCAGGCGGTCATCTGGGCGAAGCGGATGATACGGAGAAAACGCTGATCAGTTATCCCGTCAAGTGGTCTGAGGAAACCAAAAAATTCATGGTGGAAACGGCAAGAAAGGCAGGCTTCCCCAATGTAGAGGGCATGGATGAAGCTCAGGCCGCTATTCACGCAGCGGTGATCCAGAATGAAAACCAACTGTCGAAAAAAGGCTATCTGGTGGATGGACAAAGTGTCAACATCATGCTCATCGACATGGGCGCAGGCACCACGGATATCGTCATCTGCCGCTATACCCCCGGACAGAATCCCAAAACAGAAGTCCTATGTACCTGGCCTACCGAAGGAAGCATCCTCTTCGGCGGTCGGGAAGTGGATGAATTACTGATGGACTATATGAAGGGTACTCTGCCGGAAGAGGATGCTGATACCGTCCTGAAACGCTGTGGACTGGATAAGTTCAAGGAGTGGAAGGACAGTGTGGTTTCTCCCGCTCTGGCAAAGGGAGAAACCGTATCTGAGTTCAGTGGTTTTGATATGGTTACGGAACTGCTGGACATTGAAGCAGACTATGCCATCACCCGCAGCGAGTTTGAAACCCAGGCTAAGGACTATCTGAAAAAACTGCCAATACTGGTCAATGGCAGCCTTGCGGAAGCAAATCTGAATGGTACAGATATTGACCTTGTGATTCTGGCAGGCGGTCATAGCCAGTGGTACTTTGTGAAAGACATCTTGACAGAGAAGTTAGATAAATTCGGTGCCTGTGGCTTGGAGAAGATCAAGAGTGATATTGGCAGAATCATCCAGCTTTCCCTGCCCCAGGAGACAGTGGCGCTGGGAATGGTATATCATAAGCTAGTGCGAATTGATTTCAGGACAGATACCAAAGATAAAAAAGATAAATATGTGCAGTACAGACTTGGTGTGGAATACTATAATAAGAGAAACTATGCAGAGGCTGTAAAATGGTTTGAACGGGCTGCTGGGTGGGGACTTCCCGAAGCAGAATACATTATGGGTGTGTGCTATGAGCACGGCCGAGGGAAACAGCGGAATAAGGCAAAAGCATATGGCTGGTTTTCCAGGGCGGAAAAGCATGGTATTGCGGAGGCTCAAAACGCAATTGGTGCTTTAAATGTTCATGATTTTGGCGACTTGGTGGAAGAATATATATATGCAGTACAAATGCCACCCCAAAAAAACCATGTGAAAGAAATAACAAAGGAATTTCTGACAAAAATACGGAATTATTACAGCTTATCCAATAATGAGCGGATTCTTTATTCAGATGGTATACTTTTACAAAGCGCTTTTTCTGCAGGTAGCTTTTTTATGTCCAACTTGCATTTAATTACTCCTAAATTCGCAAAGATTTTTTTCGTGAAGGGGTATAAAAAGACCAGGTGGGAAGATTTTATCAACGCAAAAATCGAAAATGATCCTGTTTATGGAAGCTTATTAATCAATGGAGAAAGTGTTTTAGCAACAGATGGAACATCATTTGGAACTAAAAAACAAGATAGGTGGCGTCTTTTCTACATTGACCTTCAAAAGTATCTTCGTGACAATGCTTGCCGTATTCAAGAATAAACAAAGTCTTCAGATAGGAGGATGGCTATGCAAAAGCTAATTATTCTTGCTCAACGGGTATGGAACCCCATTCCCCAGCTGTGGCACAAATTCTTCCCTACAGCCCCAGAAAAAACCTTCCTCCGGGAATGGACAACCCACCTGATCGCCCACGCCAAAGTCTACAACGGTATGTTCACCGGCATCAAGCGTGTCTCTGAAGGCACTGCCAAGAAACCGGAGAAAATCATCAATGAGTGGTGTACCCGTACCCGATACAAATTTGAGGATTCCCCGGTCAATGAACTCTGCCAGAAGTACCTGCACCCCCTTTGCGAGAAGGGGGATGCAGGAGAATACCAGAAATGGACAAGGTTGCTTTTGGCGGCAGCGGAGAAAGCTGGAATTACCTATCAAAAAGAAGTAGAGCTTATCCTGGATGATACCTCTGTGATGGCTTACATTGACTGGGATGGGGAAGAACTCTACTCTGGCGACGAAGTTGAAGTTATGACACCTGCCTGGTATCAGAACGGCAAAGTTTTGGAGCAGGGACACTGCAAGAAGAGAGAAATGGAAGGAGAATAACCATGCCCGCAGAGAGAATCATCGGTGTGGATTTTGGCACCAGCACCTCGGTTATCCGGGTTAAGCGGTATGTGGACGGAAAGTCAGCAGAAGACCGGCTTTTCACCAGAGCAGTCACCTTCAATATGGGCAGCACCATGCTGCCCACGCTGATCCGTAAAATTGAGGGTGGTGGTACTTACTATGGCTATGATGCACAGACGCCCAAGAAGAAGTCTACGCTGTACCAGAATTTTAAAGTGGACTTGGAAAGCCCTGATTCCGAAAAGAAAGCCCAGGCACGGAAACTGACCCAGGAGTTCTTCGGTTATATGGTCCAGATCTATCAGGAGCAGAGCGCAGGCGGTCACCTGGGTGAAGCAGATGATACGGAAAAGACCCTGATCAGCTATCCTGTCAAGTGGTCTGAGGAAACCAAAGCCTTCATGTTGGAAGTAGCAAGGAAAGCAGGCTTCCCCAATGTGGAGGGCATGGACGAAGCCCAGGCGGCGATCCATGCAGCAGTGATCCAGGATGAAGATCACCTGTCGAAAAAGGGATACCTGGTGGATGGAGAAAGCGTCAATATTATGCTCATCGACATGGGCGCAGGTACCACGGATATCGTCATCTGCCGCTATACTCCCGGACAGAACCCCAAAACAGAAGTCCTCTGCACCTGGCCCAAGGAGGGTAGCATCCTCTTCGGCGGCCGGGAAGTGGACGAGCTGCTGATGGATTACATGAAGGGTATTCTGCCAGATGAATACGCAGAAAATGTAGTCAAACGGCTTGGTGTTGAAAAATTTAAAGCATGGAAAGATAATGTGGTTTCTCCTGCACTAGCTGGAGGAAATGTAGTTTCGGAGTTTTATGACTTTGACAACACGGCAGAAATGGTGTGTGGAGTTGAGCCAGAATACGACATCACTCGGGCAGCCTTTGAGGAGCATATAAGAGCTTACTTAGAAAAGCTGCCTGTTCTTGTAGCAGGCAGTCTTATGGAATCAAAGTTGAATGGTTCCGACATTGACCTTGTGATTTTGGCAGGTGGACATAGCCAGTGGTACTTTGTGAAAGAAATCTTGGCAGGAGCAATGACCAACTATGGTTCTTGCTTCTTAACCAAGGTTCGAACGGATGTTAATCGCATTATACAGATATCTCTTCCGCAGGAAACGGTATCCCTTGGACTGGCTTACAGACAAATGATTCAAGCATTTACGACAGCATCTCATGCTTCTGGTTCTAATATTAGAAATGTAATTGATCACATAAACCGGCGAGCGATAGAAACAAAACAGCCATCCATGCCTATACTATCGGTTGAAAATGTATATTACAGTACTGCTTATAGTGGGATGGTTGTGACTGGGTATATTTTATGCGATTGCATCTGCAAAGGTCAAACTGTACAGTGGCAGTCAAACGGAAGAACAATAAAAGCCATTATCAGCGGTGTTGAAAAAGATAATAAGTTGCAAAATGAGGCAAGCAAATATGATGCAGTGTGTTTGCTGTTGGCGGGTATCACAGAAAAAGATATTTCAACTGGTAGCTTGATTAGTGAGTTTGCTCAATCTGAAATCAAGTCTAAAATGCCTGTCTCTTTAGAGGGCGAGCAAGAAAAAAGAAATGCATCTAATGCAGCAAGATACAGTTTCAATCGAAAGTGGAATAATATAACATCAATTATGGCAGCTTCGCGCTGTACCTTTGGAATCAAAAACGATGGAACTGTGGTTTTTTGCGGAACAAATGAATGCGGTGAAAGCAATGTAGAAAAATGGAATGATATTATTGACATTCAACAAGCTAGTATTTATACATTCGGTTTGAAGAGAAATGGAACCGTAATTGGAGCTTATCCCCATTCTAGTGACTCTGTGAGCAACTGGACAAATATCACTCGTATTCAAGTCTTAGGTGATTGTATTATTGGTCTGATGCGTAATGGAAAAGTTGTTGCTTCTGATTGGAGTGAAAACCAACGCTACA
>JAUNAE010000301.1 GCA_030527765.1 Eubacteriales bacterium | reverse complement strand
TGATCACAACCCCGGATACCCCGCTTCCATGGATCAACTATCTTGGATCTCAGGATTTCTTCTCTCTGATTTCCAACACCTGCGGCGGATACAGCTTCTATAAAGATGCAAAACTGCTGCGCATCACCCGTTACCGCTACAACAATATCCCCGTAGACTCCAACGGAAAATATTACTACATTCACGATGGTGAGGAGATCTGGAACCCAGGTACCATGCCCTCTAAAACTCCTCTTGACGAGTATGAATGCCGTCATGGACTTGGATACAGCAAATTCCATGGTGCTAAGAACGGACTGTCCGCAGATCTCCTTGCCTTCGTTCCTTCTGATGCAGCCTGCGAAATCAATCGCCTGACTTTAAAAAACCAGTCTGAGAAAGAAAAAACCTTCTCTCTCTTCTCCTATGTAGAGTTTTGTCTCTGGAATGCCATGGATGACATGACCAACTTCCAGCGCAACTTAAGCATCGGTGAAGTAGAGATCGAGGGAAGCACCATTTATCACAAAACCGAGTATCGTGAGCGCCGCAATCACTACAGTTTCTTTACTGTAAATTCTGATGTAGACGGATTTGATACAAGCCGAGATGCATTCCTCGGTCTTGGAAACAGCAATGCCTTTCCTGCAGCTGTTAAAGAGAACAAATCCCGCAACTCTGTTGCAAGTGGATGGTACCCGATCGCAAGCCACAAAATTGACATCACACTTGCTCCGGGAGAAGAAAAAGAGTTTATTTTCATCCTTGGCTACTGTGAAAATCCGGTGGAAGAAAAATTTGTTGCACCGGGTGTGATTCGTAAAGACGGCGCACATGCACTGATCGAGCGTTTCAGCACTTCCGAAAAGGTTGCAGAAGCCTTCCGGGCTTTGAATACTTACTGGGACAACCTTCTCTCCCGCTTCCACGTAGAGAGTGACAATGAACATGTCAACCGTATGGCAAACCTTTGGAATCAGTATCAGTGTATGATTACCTTCAACATGTCTCGTTCCGCTTCCTATTACGAGTCCGGTACCGGACGCGGCATGGGATTCCGTGATTCCTGCCAGGACCTTCTCGGCTTCGTCCATCTGATTCCGGAACGTGCAAAAGAGCGTATTCTTGACATCGCTGCTACGCAGTTTGAAGACGGATCTGCATACCATCAGTATCAGCCGCTTACAAAGAAAGGAAATCTTGACATCGGAAGCGGTTTCAACGATGACCCGCTCTGGCTCATTGCCGCAGTAAGCGCTTACCTGAAAGAGACCGGAGATTTCTCCATTCTCGATGAGATGACTCCTTTTGACAATCAGGAAGATAAGGCAGAACCTCTGTATGAGCATCTTCGCCGCTCCTTCCAGTACACATACACACATCTCGGCCCGCACAAGCTCCCGCTCATCGGACGTGCAGACTGGAATGACTGTCTGAACCTGAACTGTTTCTCCAAAGAACCGGGAGAATCCTTCCAGACAACAGGGCCTTCCGAAGGACCGGTTGCTGAATCTGTATTTATCGCAGGTATGTTCGTAAAATACGGCAAAGAATTTGCTGAAATCAGCCGTCTCAGCCATCACGAAGAAGAAGCTGCTCTTGCAGAATCTGCAGTATCAGATATGTATGACGCAGTTCTCAAAGCCGGATGGGATGGAGAATGGTTCTTAAGAGCCTATGATGCAGAAGGTGAAAAAGTCGGATCCAAAGAATGTAAAGAAGGTCAGATCTTCATCGAGCCGCAGGGCTTCTGCGTTATGGCCGGAATCGGTGTCAAAGAAGGTTTTGCTGAGAAAGCACTTGATTCTGTCAAAGAGCGTCTGGATACCAAATATGGTATTATGATTCTTCAGCCGGCTTACACCCAGTATTACCTGAATCTTGGCGAAATTTCCTCTTACCCGCCGGGATACAAAGAGAATGCCGGAATTTTCTGTCACAACAATCCATGGGTTTCCATCGCCGAGACCGTCATCGGCCGCGGCAATCGTGCTTTCGAGATTTATAAAAAGACCTGCCCTTCCTATCTGGAAAGCATCAGCGAGATTCATCGTACGGAACCTTATGTATATTCCCAGATGGTTGCAGGTGCCGATGCCGTATTTCACGGAGAGGCTAAAAACAGCTGGCTTACCGGTACTGCAGCATGGACATTCTGGAATCTTTCCGAAGCAATTCTCGGTGTCCAGCCTTCCTACGATGGACTTTGTATCGATCCATGCATCCCGGAAGGCTTTGGAGATTTCAAACTCACCCGCCAGTATCGCGGTGCTGTATATCACATTCAGGTTGAAAATCCTTCCAATGTTCAGAAGGGTGTCAGAGGCATCACTGTAAACGGCAAAGATTACGAGGGATGCTGCATTCCTGTTGAGGACGGCGTCAAAGAATACCAGGTAACCGTACATATGGGATAATGCGAACTTCCTGCAATTCGTAATTACATCACAAAAGGCCTGCAAATCCGAAAACCCGGATTTGCAGGCCTTTGTTTTTCATTTCGGAAATTAAAATTTCCAGAAATAACAACATATTTAGATTTTTTCTTAAAGGGTTATCGTTCTCTCTTCGGATAACGTCCGCATCCTCTGGACTCATCACAGAATCCGGAGAATTCACACTTTGCTCCTACATAACGCTCCACAAGGAACTTCCACTCTTCAGAGTAATCGCACAGAGCTTCACAGAAATCTTTCATCAGTTCTCTGAACTCCCAGTATGCTCTGTTACAGCATCTCTGACGGCTCATATCCACAAAATTTCTGAGATTTGTTCGAAGAACCATAAGAGTTGTCATGCCAAGAGGAAGTCCGTTCGCAGAATCCTCTCTCGGTATTCCAAGATCTTCCAGTTCTTTCAGACTCTTCTGAACCTGTTCCATCATATCCGTATAAACTTTCAGAGCTTCCGGATTTCTCTCAATGGACTTCGGAACGATGTAGTCGAATCCGCGCTCATAGTTGATATATCTTGTGGAAGCCTGAAGTCTTGTAGGACCTCCGGCAATGTGTGTGTAAAGTTCACGGATGACTCTTGCGGAATAACCGTCGATGGTGGCATAGATCTGACCGAACTCCATTGTTCTCCAGTGTCCGTCATCAAAACAGGTTAATCCTCTTTTGTAATTCTTTGCATCATCAGAGACGTCCGCTCCCCAACAGATTCCCGCTTCTTTTCCCGCAAGTGTTATTGGGTTCTTGGTTGTCTCTTCCTGAATAATAATTTTTCCCATACTTGTACTATGGCCTTTCTATCTCTTATCTCTTCTCAATAACCTTGGCCGGACATTTATCAGCGCATTTGCCGCAGGCTACGCACTTTGTCTGATCAATGGCTGCCAGGTTGTCTTCCACCTGAATCGCCTCATTCTCACACTGTTTCGTGCAGAGTTTACAGCCGATGCATCCTGCACTGCAGGCTTTCTTCACCGCAGGACCTTTGTCTTTGCTGACACATCTTACAACATATTCCGCTTTATCCGGGATCATTTCAATCAGATGTTTCGGACATGCAGATACACATTTTTTACATGCCTTACATCTTGTGCGATCTACCACTGCTACTCCATCTACTACAGAAATAGCACCAAACGGGCAGGCTTTCTCACAGCTTCCGAGGCCAAGACAACCATAATCACACTCCCACGGAGACAGACCGCTTGCAACTGCAGATGCGCAATCCTGAATTCCTACATAACTGCTTCTCTGAACAGCATGTTCACAGTCACCGGAACATTTCACATAGGCAACCATTTTTTCAGTCTCTTCAGCATCCACACCCATAATATGTGCAATTTTGTTCGCAACCGGATCACCGCCCACAGGGCATCCGTTCACCGGAGCTTCCCCTGCAGCAATGGCAGCAGCCATGGCGTCACAGCCGGCATAGCCGCAGGCGCCACAGTTGTTTCCCGGAAGATATTCTCTTACCGCAAGTTCTTTTTCATCTACTTCAACTTTAAATTTTTTATCGACCGTGATCAGAAGCAGTCCCATCAGAAGGCCGATTACCGCTACAACTACGGTAGCAACCAGAATTCCATTCATAAACGTTCTCCTTCTCTCTTAATCACAGGGATAAACTTCCGAAGCCCATAAACGCAATCGCCATAAGTGCCGCTGCCAGAAGAACTACCGGAGCACCGCGGAAGGGTGCCGGAATATCTGACTCATTGATTCTCTCACGAATACCTGCCAGAAGTACAATAGCGATAGTGTATCCGACTGCTGTACCAAAACCGCTGACAACACTCTCTGTGAAACTGTAGTCGTTCTGAACGTTTGTCAGAGCAACTCCAAGCACCGCACAGTTGGTTGTAATCAGAGGCAGATAAATACCAAGTGCCTGATAAATTGCCGGAGATTTCTTTTTCAGGAACATCTCTACAATCTGTACCAAAGTCGCAATTACGAGAATAAAGACGATGGTGTTCAGATATTCCAGGCCGAAAGGTTTCAGCAGGAATGTGTACAGAAGATTGGCAACTGCAGAGGAAATCGTAATAACGAAAATTACAGCTCCTCCAAGACTTGCAGATGTTTTAATCTGTTTGGAAACTCCAAGGAAAGAACAGATTCCGAGGAACTGGCTGAGAACTACGTTATTAACCAGCGCCGTTGTAATGATAATCAAAATTAATGACTGATTCATTATTTCTCTTCCTCCTTTCCTTCCGGATGATCATGGCGGTGACAGGTTGCACAGCATCCATCACAGCCTTCTACCTTATCGTTTGCTGCGGTTTTGATGTTGACTGCATTCATCACTGCTACAATCAGAGCAAT
>JAUNAE010000300.1 GCA_030527765.1 Eubacteriales bacterium | reverse complement strand
AAGGAAAAGCGGAAGGCAGGGCAGAAGGAAAAGCAGAAGCCATGAAGGAACTTGCCTGGACAATGTATCAGAAAAGTTATGGGATTTCAGAGATATCGAAACTTCTGAACCAGCCAGAGGAAACGATACGAGAGTGGACTAGTTGAAGAAAATAGAAGATCAACGAGAGTGGACCAGTTGAAGAAAATAGGAGATCAACGAGAATAGATTTTGCAAATGAGAACACTTTTTTGACAAACATGAGGCTACCTATTTGGTTCTATCTCTGTTATAATCAGACTATAAATTAGAACGTATGTCTGAAGAACAGGAACATAGAACAAGAGGAGGGCTTTTTGCAATGAAATACTATGGCGCATTAGATTTTGGTGCATCCAGCGGAAGAATGATGCTTGGCTGGATCGAGAACGGCAAATTCCAGCTGGAAGAAGTACATCGTTTTGAGAATGGTATGGTCAAAAAAGGCGGAGAACTCTGCTGGGAATTTGACCGCATCTTTGGAGAAGTAAAGACCGCACTTAAGAAATGTAAAGAGATGGGCAAGATCCCGAGTTATGTCGGTGTTGATACCTGGGGTGTAGACTTCGTCCTTCTTGACAAAGATGACCAGGTAATCGGCAATACTGTTGGATACCGTGATCACCGTACAGACGGCATGGATGAAGAAGTTTACAAAATCATTCCTGAAAAAGCCCTTTACGCAAGAACCGGAATCCAGAAAGCGATTTTCAACACTGTATATCAGCTGATGGCAGTGAAGCAGCAGCATCCGGAATATCTGGAGCAGGCAGAGACACTTCTGTACGTACCGGATTATTTCCATTTCCTGCTCACAGGCCAGAAGGTGAACGAGTACACCGAGGCAACAACCGGACAGCTGATTAACGCAGAGACCAACGAGTATGACTGGGAAATGATCGAGCAGCTGGGATATCCGAAGAGAATTTTCAAAGACCTTGTTATGCCGGGTACCAAACTCGGACACATTCGTCCGGAGCTCGCAGAAGAGATCGGTTATGACTTCGAAGTCATCGTACCTGCAACTCACGACACCGGTTCTGCAGTACTTGCAGTACCTGCAAATGACGACGATTTCGTATACATCAGTTCCGGTACATGGTCCCTTATGGGTGTAGAGCGTACCACTGCTCTGACTTCTGAGAAGAGCCAGGAGCACAACTTCACAAATGAAGGTGGATACGATCACCGTTTCCGTTATCTGAAGAACATCATGGGTCTCTGGATGATCAACTCCTCCAGACATGAGGTAAATGACAAATACAGCTTCTCTGAGATCGTAGAGATGGCAGAAGCAGAGAAAGATTTCCCATCCAGAGTGGATGCAAACGATGAGTGCTTCCTTTCTCCGGATTCTATGATCGAGGAGATCAAGAACTACTGCCGCAGAACAGGACAGCCGGTACCGGAGAACTTCGGACAGCTTGCAACCTGTATTTATGCATCTCTGGCAGATTGCTACGCAAAGGTTGTAGAGGAACTGGAAGAGATTAACCAGCGTACTTACAGCCGTATTCATATCGTAGGCGGCGGCTGCAACGCAGTTTATCTGAATCAGCTGACAGCAAAAGCCTGCAAGAAAGAGGTTCACGCAGGACCGGGTGAGGGAACCGCAATCGGAAACATCACCGCACAGATGCTTGCAAACGGTGATTTCGCATCCGTAGAAGAAGCAAGAACCTGCATCCATGAATCTTTCGGAGTCAAAGTTTACAACACAGAGGGTGAGCAGATCTGAAGCCGTCCCTGTTTGTAATATAGCAGAATCAAGACACACACATATTCGACGAATGCATAAGCATTCCTTGATTCACTGCCCATATTTCCAATGAAATAACAGGAAAAAACAAAAAACCACTGTTCTATCGGTCGACACACCCGGCAGAGCAGTGGTTTTTGTGATAAAAAAAAGAAAGTACAAAAAGTTCTTGTTTCGAAGGGCGTTTCTCTTTATACTAAGTGAAGACAAAGCTTTTTGAAATATCAACAAAACATTTGATGATATGAGGAGGAAAATCATGGTAAATTGGAACAACTTAGATAAACTTGCATCTTATCAGAAGCTTGCAGAGGTTAAGAAGGTCGACCTTCCTGAGGTTATGAGCGGTGCAAATGGAGCAGAGCGTGTAGGCAAATATTCCGTATCCATGGGTGAGGGTCTTGCATACAACTATGCTGCAAAAGCAGTTGATGATGAGGTCCTCAGTGTACTGGCTGAGCTTGCAGAAGAGGCACAGCTCGCAGAGAAATTCGAGGCTCTTTACAACGGAGATGTAATCAACACAGGCGAGAAACGTCGTGTTCTTCATCACCTTACCAGAGGACAGCTTGGCAACGTAGTAGAGGCAGACGGCACAGACAAGAGAGCTTTCTACGTAGAGCAGCAGGAGAAGATCACAGCATTTGCCAACAAAGTACATGCAGGTGAGATCACAAACGCAGCAGGCGAGAAATTCACAACAGTTGTACAGATTGGTATCGGCGGATCTGACCTTGGTCCTCGTGCAATTTACCTTGCACTGGAGAACTGGGCAAGAAAGAATGACACCTTCAAGATGGAAGCAAAATTCATCAGCAACGTAGATCCGGATGACGCATCTGCAGTTCTGAATTCCATCGATGTAGCACATTCCATCTTCGTACTCGTATCAAAATCCGGAACTACACTGGAGACACTGACCAATGAGTCCTTCGTAAAGGATGCTCTGAAGAACGCAGGTCTGGATCCGGCAAAACACATGATTGCTGTAACTTCTGAGACTTCTCCTCTTGCAAAGAGCGATGATTATCTTGCAGCATTCTTTATGGATGACTATATCGGCGGACGTTACTCCTCCAC
Source organism: Eubacteriales bacterium (assembly GCA_030527765.1). The sequence continues at coordinate 1,907 of JAUNAE010000300.1, read as the reverse complement.
ATCTGCAGTCGGCGGAGCAGTACTTTCCCTGGCATTTGGACCGGAAGTATTTGCAAAATTCCTCGAGGGCGCAGCAGAGCAGGATCGTCTGGCAGCAAATAAAGACCTTTTCAAAAACCCGGCAATGCTTGATGCACTGATCGGTGTTTATGAGAGAAATATTCTCGGATTCCCGGCAACTGCAGTACTTCCATACTCCCAGGCTCTGAGCCGTTTCCCGGCACATCTTCAGCAGCTGGATATGGAGTCCAATGGAAAATCCGTGAACCGTTTTGGCGAGCCGGTTGATTATGTGACCGGACCGGTTATCTTCGGTGAGCCCGGAACCAACGGACAGCATTCTTTCTATCAGCTTCTGCATCAGGGAACCGACGTACTGCCTCTGCAGTTTGTTGGATTCAGAAACAGCCAGCTTGCGAACGATGTTGTCATTCAGGGAAGCACAAGCCAGCAGAAACTCTGCGCAAACGTAGCAGCACAGATCATGGCATTTGCATGCGGTAAGCAGAACGACAACCTGAACAAGAACTTCAAGGGCGGCCGTCCATCCAGCATCATCATCGGTGAGGAACTGAATCCGGAAGCTATGGGAGCTCTTCTTGCTCACTTCGAGAACAAAGTAATGTTCCAGGGATTCGTATGGAACGTGAACAGCTTTGACCAGGAAGGCGTTCAGCTTGGTAAAGTCCTTGCAAAAGCCGTTCTTGCTCATGAGACCGAAGGTGCACTTGCAGCATACAGCGATCTGCTGAACATCTAATTTCAGCGGATTTGAGAAAACAGAAGAGAAACAGGAATCCTGCAGCTCAACCATCATAAGAGAAAAAATAAATCCCTCTTGGAAGATAAGGTTCATCATATGAAGAACCAAATCCTCTTAGAGGGATTTTGAATTATATCAAGTGGAATTTGGTGCCCCAAATGAAGATAATAATTCAAGAAAGCACCAAAACCAGGAAAACAAATCTCATTTGGTGCTCAAAATGAAAATAATAATTCAAGAAAGCACCAAAACCAAGAAAACAAATCGCATTTGGTGCCTAAACTAAAAACCGCAAATCAAGAAAGCACCAAAAAAGGAGAAACCACTGCCGATTTGGTGTCTAAAATGAAAATTACAACTTACGTCCTTCTCGAAGCACCGTCTTCCGGCGATGTTTCTTCGCCTCATACAATGACCGGTCCGCATCATGATACACCTTGAAGAAATCAAACTCTTCTTCCGGTGTGATACTCGCCGTACCAATTGAAAGCTGCAAATCATAAGGTTTATCAGAGGTTTTGTTGTATTCCTCGCAGGCACTCTTGATCTCACCGAGACGCCGTGCAATATCCTCTTCCGGGGAAACACCCTCCGCAACGCGGAACAGGCCGATATACTCATCCCCGCCGAGACGCCCAATCGGGAAATCTCCTCCAAGCTGTTTCTGAAGAATCAGGGCAGCCGTCCGAATGGCATGATCCCCCTCCGGATGTCCGAAGGTATCATTGATCTCCTTCAGGTGATCCTGGTCTACCATGACAACAACCATCGTTGCATCCCGGTTCTCGGAAATAGCATCCACAAGCTTCTGGATAATGCCGGCACGGTTATAAAGCCCCGTGAGCTCATCATGAGAAGCCATGTAATCCAGCCGCTCATTGGAATCCCTGAGATTCTTCCGGGCAAGCATATGAGAACGGGAAACCTGGAAGAATCGGAGTGCCGAACCAATCTCCAGAGACAATGTATAATAGAAAGAAATCTGTCTTGGGGGAATCTTCACATGCCAGGCGCCATACTGATAATCTTCATAAAACAGAAGAAACGTCATGAAAAATCCCTCCGGCTTGAATCCCTCAGACTTGAATCCGACTAAGCCGAATCCCTCCGGCTTGAACCCTACAGAGTTGAATCTCTCCAAACT
>JAUNAE010000019.1 GCA_030527765.1 Eubacteriales bacterium | reverse complement strand
AAAAATGCCGGAAGACACCCTTGCGATGGAGAGATATCTGGGGTCCGGAGCGATTAAAGGAATCGGAGCAGCCCTGGCCTCCCGTATTGTCCGAAGATTCGGAGAGGACACTCTACGGATTGTGGAGGAGGAGCCGGAGCGTCTGGCGGAGATCAAAGGAATCAGCGAGAGTAAGGCAAGATCCATCGGTACCCAGATTGCGGAGAAGACGGATATGCGCCGTGCAATGATATTCCTTCAGAAATATGGAATCACCCTGAATCTTGGAGCTAAGATTTATCAGAAATACGGACAGTCGGTTTATCAGGTGCTTCAGGAAAATCCGTACCGCCTTGCGGAGGATATTTCCGGAGTGGGATTCCGAATTGCAGATGAGATCGCCGGACGCATTGGAATTCAGGCGGATTCCGATTATCGCATACGCAGCGGAATGCTGTATGTGCTGATGCAGTCCATGGGAGAAGGGCACGTATATCTTCCGCGGGAGGAACTGTTTCAGAAAGCATCGGATCTTCTGGATGTAGATGCTTCCTATATGGAGAAGCATCTGATGGATCTCTCCATTGACCGAAAAGTAATTTTGAAACAAATCGAAGAGCAGGTCGTTGTTTATCCAAGCCATTATTATCATCAGGAACTGAATACGGCCCGGATGCTTTGCGAGCTGAACATCCATTATCCACAGGATGACAAGATGATGAGCCGCAGAATTCGACAGATTGAGAAGGAAACGGAAACAACCCTGGATGAGATGCAGCGGATTGCGGTCAGAAAGGCAGCAGAGCACGGTCTTTTCATTCTAACGGGTGGTCCGGGAACAGGAAAAACGACAACCATCAATGCCATCATCCGTTTTTTTGAGGGAGAAGGTGCCGTGATTCGATTGGCAGCTCCCACAGGCAGAGCCGCAAAGCGAATGACGGAGACAACCGGATATGAGGCACAGACCATCCATCGTCTGTTGGAACTGAATGGACTTCCGGAAGGAGAACGGGAAGGTCTTGCCTATCATTTTGAGCGAAATGCCCAGAATCCGCTGGAGTGTGATGTGTTGATTATTGATGAGATGTCCATGGTGGATATTTTTCTCATGCATTCCCTGCTTCTTGCCATCAGTCCCGGAACGAGAGTAGTTCTTGTAGGAGATGAGAATCAGCTTCCAAGTGTCGGACCGGGAAATGTTCTGCGAGACCTTATTCGCAGTGACAAATTTGAAGTTGTGGAACTGACCAAAATCTTTCGTCAGGCATCCGAGAGTGACATTGTTGTGAATGCGCATAAAATTCACAGAGGAGAACAGGTGACGCTGGATAACAAGAGCCGGGACTTTTTCTTCCTGAAGCGCTATGATGCAGATGTCATTCTGAGAGTCATGATTGCGTTGATTCAGGAGAAACTGCCTCGCTATGTGAATGCGAAACCCCACGAAATACAGGTGCTGACCCCTATGCGTAAGGGACTCCTTGGGGTAGAACGTCTGAATCAGGTGCTGCAGAAATATCTGAATCCTGCGGATCCCGGCAAAAAAGAGCATGAACTTGGAGAACGCCTTTTCCGGGAAGGGGATAAGGTCATGCAGATCCGCAACAATTACCAGTTAGAGTGGGAAATCCGGGGGCGCTATCAGATCCCGATTGAGAAGGGCGTAGGCGTCTTTAACGGAGATACCGGAATTCTCACCAAAATCAATGAATTTGCAGAGACAGCAGAAGTGCAGTTTGAGGATGGAAGAACGGCAGATTATTCCTTTAAGCAGCTGGAGGAACTGGAACTGGCCTATGCCATTACCATTCACAAATCCCAGGGATCGGAATATCCGGCAGTTATTCTGCCGATTCTTTCCGGACCGCGGATGCTTTTGAACCGAAATCTTCTTTATACTGCAGTGACCCGTGCACGCCAGTGCGTCACGATTGTAGGAAGCGAAGCGGTATTTGAAGAAATGATACATAATGAGCAGCAGCAAAAACGTTACAGCTCCCTGGATCTTCGTATCCGAGAATTAGAGGAGGGCATTTGAAAAGAAAAAACTCTTTTCTGAATATACTTTATCCAAGGCACTGTCCATGGTGCCATGAGATTCTGAAGAATCAGAGGTCGCTGATTTGTCCGGAGTGTGACCGGGAACTTGTACCCATTCGGGGAAGCCGGTGCATGAAATGCGGACATCCCGTGAAAGAACAGGAAGAATTTTGCGGAGAGTGTCTGAAAAGGATACACGAGTTTACAGCAGGATGCAGTGTGTTTTTGTATAATGAGGGGTGGAAAAATTCCATCGAGAGATATAAGTACTTTGGATGCCGGGAATACGGGGATTATTATGCGGCGTGTATGAGTGGGCTTCTGAAGGAAAAGCAGAAGATCTGGAAGGTTCAGAGAATTGTTCCGGTCCCCATGTACTGGAGAAAGGAACGGATGAGGGGCTTTAACCAGTCCTGGCATCTCGCCCGGATGGTGGGTGAACAGCTTTCCATTCCTGCAGACAATCAGCTGGTTCGTAAGATTCGGAATACAAAATCCCAGAAGAAGCTTACTGCGGAGGAACGAATGCAGAATCTTTCCCGGGCCTTTGAGGCAAGAGAGAGAATTCCGGGAGAATGTGTTCTCGTGGTGGATGATATGTACACAACAGGAAGTACTATAGATGCCATGGCTGTATGCCTTCGGAAGGCAGGTGCAGAGAAGGTCTACTTTCTCACACTCTGTATGGGAGTACATCCCGGTGGGGGTGAAGCCTAGTCAAACGCGAATCTTGTAAGAGGATACATACAGAAAAAGCATGAAAACACTTTGCGGAATATTACCTTGAACAGTAACCGTCGTATTCCTAATTGAAAAAGCTTTTCAGATGTTTTTCTATATGATACAATAAAACTGTATGATTATCTCTAAAAGGGAGTGAAACTATGCTGAATGCTGAAAAAATCAAAGTAATGAATAAACTTGCACTATATGAAAAGACCCAGGGAAAGAAGCATCTGCCCATCAGCAAATATTATCGAAGTGACTACATCGGAATTGCACTGATAAAGAACTTTTTTCTGGTAACGATCGGTTATCTCCTTGTTCTTGCAGGACTTGCGGCTTACTACGGGGATTATCTGATGGAGAACATTCACCGCATGGATATCGTTTATCTCGGTGAATTCCTTGTGGGAGGATATTTGATTGCACTGGTTGCATATTCCGTTTTGACTTATATTCAATACAGTGTGAAGTATCATCTTGCCAAGAAAAGTGTCAAGAATTATTATCAGGAATTATCAAAACTTGAAAAAATGTATACCCGGGAGAACCGAAGAACTCAGGGAAATTACAAAGCAGGAGGAGTGAATCATGACAGCACTGATCGAATTTAAACAGAAGCTCAAAAATCTGTACGGGAGATACGCCTTGTATCTTCAGCCGATTTTGAAATTCGCAGTAGCCCTCCTTTTTTTCGTGTGGATCAATCAGAATCTCGGATATATGTCACAGCTTAACAATATGTTTGTTGTGCTGATTCTGGCACTTGTCTGCTCGATTCTTCCGTCCGGAGTGACGGTATTTGCCGGATTCCTCATGATTATCGGACATGCCTATGCAATCTGTCTGGAGGCCGGAGCCTTTGCACTGGTACTGGTGCTTCTGATGGCAATTCTGTTCCTTCGTTTCAGCGGCGGCCAGAACATAGTTCTCGTATGTACCCCGCTGGCTTTCAGTTTTGACATCCGTGTGCTGCTTCCGATTGGAAGCGGACTTCTGGGAAATGTATTTACCGTATTCCCGGCAATCAGCGGTGTCATTATTTATTATTTCGTACGTCTTCTCCGTGTACTTGCACCACAGCTTAGTGCAGAAGATCTTGTCACTGTAGAGAAGGCAAAGATTCTTGCAGACGGATTTATCCAGGATTGGGCAATGTGGCTCACCATTCTTGCTTTCCTCGTAACCATTCTGCTTGTAAATCTGATCAGAACAAGATCCTTCGATTATGCCTGGAGAATTTCCATCATTATCGGTGGTGTATGTTACGTGCTTTGCATGGTCATCGGCGGAATGTTCCTGGATGTTCAGGTGAATATGATGCAGGTGGCAATTCAGACGGTAGTGTCCGTCATTATCGGATTGATCATTGAATTCTTCTTCTTCGGAGGAGATTACAGCCGTACGGAACGATTGGAGTATGAAGATGATGAATATTACTACTATGTAAAAGCGGTGCCGAAGGCAACCGTTGCGGCTTCTGAGAGAAGCATTAAGAAAATTACGAATGCCAGAGAAGAGTCTCCGAAGGAATCTCAGATGAGAGAACAGGAGAGAGGAAAAGCTTTTCAGAGAGGATCTTATTCCCAAGTGCCTCCTGTAGGAAACGGAATTCCGAATAACGGGAGAATTCCGAACAATGGAAGAGTTATGAATCAAACAGAAGTCCCAAATAACGGAGGCGTTCCGGTGAATCAGAACCCGGCCGGGGGACTGGATCAGGTAGATTTTGAGAAGAAACTGGAAGAATCTCTGAGAGATCTCTGATCTTTTGGAGAGCAGCGATTCGGTTACTTGCAAAGAGCAAAGCGAAGTGCAGGAATCCGAATGAACATGTATAACACAGAAAGGACAGGAGGTGTGAATTATGCAGGCAATCGTTATGTATCTGAAAACGCTTTACACAAAAATCACACTTCCTTATATTCGGCCGACGGATATACTGGAGATTATTGTTCTGGCTTTCTTTGTCTATGAGTTCATGGTATGGATCAAATATACGAGAGCCTATACGCTTCTGAAAGGTATTCTCGTTGTCATTGGATTTGTGGGGATTGCCTATCTCCTCAAAATGAACACCATTTTGTGGATTGTAAAGAATCTTGCCAATGTGTTGATTATCGGTATCATCATTATATTTCAGCCGGAACTTCGAAGGGTTTTGGAGCAGCTTGGCGAGAAACAGATTGTTGCAAATCTGATTCCTTTTGATACAGGAAAAGAAGTGAAAGAACGTTTCAGTGACCGTACCATTAATGAACTGGTAAAAGCCTGCTTTGATATGAGCGAAGACAAAACCGGTGCACTCATTGTGATTGAACAGGACGTGCGCCTCTCAGAATATGAGAGAACCGGAATTCATATCGATGCAGCACTGAGCAGCCAGCTTCTGATTAATATTTTTGAACACAATACGCCTCTTCACGACGGAGCTGTCCTTGTGAGAGGAGATCGCGTCGTATCTGCAACATGTTATTTGCCGCTGTCAGATAATATGGAACTCAGCAAGCAGCTGGGAACGAGACATCGTGCAGGTGTTGGAATCAGTGAAGTCAGCGATTCCCTGACGATCATTGTCTCAGAGGAAACCGGTAAGATTTCCATTGCAAGAAGAGGAAGATTAACAAGAAATGTCACCAGAAATTCCCTGAAGGAAGCACTGGTGAAGGCACAGAATAAGCAGGTGCGTGACACCAGCAAATTACGCCAGCTGCTGAAAGGTAAGAAGAAGCATGAAGATAAAGAGCCTTCTAACAAATAATATCGGCCTTAAGATTGTTTCTGTAATTGCGGCGATACTGATCTGGCTGCTTGTAGTGAACATTGACAATCCAAGCATCAGTCGAACATTTATCATTTCCTCCGTCGAAATTTTGAATGAAGCCTATATCGAAGATACCGGAAAGGTATGTCTGAAAAATGAAGATGCTCCTTCGATCCGTGTGACGATCAGTGGAACTGCGAAATCTCTAAAAGGTCTCAGGGAAGACAATATTAAGCTGACCGCGGACCTTCGTCAGGCAGTGAACCTTGATACAGATCCGGTGATGATTCCGATTGTTGCTTCTTTGCAGGGAACGCAGGGAATTCTTTCCTCTGCTGTCAGTGTCAGCCCGCAGAATTTGGAGGTAACTCTGGAGGAAAAGGTATCCAATGAATTTATGGTCTCCATTTCCAATACTTCAAAAGTTGGAAAGGGCTATGAAATCGGAACCCAGACGGTGAATCCGGATAAAATTCGAATTACCGGGCCGAAGTCCCTGCTCGGGAAGATTGACACAGTGAATGTTTACCCGTATCTGGAAAAGAAAACGAGTGATTACACAGCCGATGAGGATGTTGTAGTTATTGATAAAAACGGGGATACTCTGTCGGAATATGCCATGTCCAATCTGAAAATTGAGAATGAGGGAAAGGTGACGGTGACAACAGAACTCTGGCCAACCAGATCGGATATCACTTTGAGAGCACAGACATCCGGCAGTCCTGCAACAGGATATATCGCAGAGAGTGTCTCCACAGTTCCGGAGACCGTAACTGTCGCAGGTACTGAGGAAGCACTGAAGATGTTGAGTGAACAGGACAACAGCATAGAACTCGAGGCTGTTGATATCAGCGGCAAAGATTCCGACGTGGAAGAAAAGGTAAGTCTTGCGGAAATTCTTCCGGAAGATCTCAAACTTGCAAACGGAATCAGCGATGAAGTGCTGGTACGCATCAACATCCTTCCGGATGGCGGAAAGACTTTCAGTCTTCCGACAAGTGCGATCGTCACCATCTTAGAAGATGAAGATCTGAAAAATTGGAAGAGCCGTGTGTCAAACGTGTCCAAGAACAAAAATGATACAAAGGACATGTCTGAAGATAAAAAACAGGTTTCTTTTGCACTTGACAAAATAGAGTTTCGTGTGAAGGCTGTGGAAGCGGAAGATGGAACGATTCCGGATATCGACGATTTTCGTGTGGAAGACGTCAGAGCTTACATTGATTTGAGAGAACAGGAAGACGGCACCGGAATTGTAGTGCCGGTCACTCTGGAACTTCCGGATGGATATGAGCTCATAGACGAAGTGACTACAGAGGTTACCATAGCACCGATCGCTACAGTGGAAGAAGAGGAATGAAAGGAAACAGCGAAGAATGCTCAGTCAGAAAATTACCATAAAAAATCCAACAGGACTGCATCTGCGTCCGGCAGGAAATCTTTGTAAAGAAGCAATGAAATACAAATCTTTGATTACGTTTACTTTTGAGAGTGGTACAGCAAACGCCAAAAGTGTGCTGAGCATCCTCGGAGCATGCGTCAAAAGAGGAGATGAAATCGAACTTGTCTGTGAAGGGGCGGACGAAGAAGAAGCAATGACAGCTCTTGTTAAGGCGATTGAGTCAGGACTTGGAGAATAATAACGTAAGCAGGCATTGGGGGGATCAGAAATATCTACCTGATAGAGCAATATTAAGAAAGGCAGGAAGAAAGAAAATGAAAAGAAACAGAGCAGCGATGATACTGAGTCTGACACTTTCCGTGACAATGGCAGGCGAAGCAGGGGCAGCCGCACTGCTGGATGGAGATCTCTTAACATCCGAAGAAGTTCAGATCACCGAAGCCGCACCGGAAGTTGAAGAAATCAGAGAAGAGATTCCGGAGACAGGCACTTATGCAGATGCAGGGGAACTGATTGTTGAGAATTCTGAAGGAGCTTACGACAATGGAGAGTCTTTGCTGCTTCCGGATACACAGCCGGCAGCAGAAGATGGTGGTGGTTACGCTCTGGAAGACGAGCTGACATCCGGTGGTGACGAAACATCACAGGTTGGACCTACACCGGTTGAAACTACACCGGAACCGGCTCAGACAACACTGGCACCTGAGACAGAGGATGCAGTGGAAGACGAGATTTCCGTAAGCGTAGGTGCAGACGGAACCGTAACTGTATCTGCAAGTGCATGGGTGAAAGTATCCCAGGGATTTAAGCTGATCAAAACAACCGGAAAGAGTGTACCGGCTGTAGGAGAGGTGACAACCTTTGAGATTCCTGTTCTTGAGGCACAGGAAGAAATCCTTCCGGAGACAGTCAGTGCAGAGTTAACAGAGGAGCCTGCGACAGAAGAACCGGTTGTTCAGGAGGCACCTGCGATAGAAGTACCACAGGTATCCGAAACCGTTCCGGAAACACCGGCACAGGAAATTGTAAATCCTGCAGAGACACCTGCAGAAGAGCCTGCAGAGACTCCGAGTGAAGATCCTGTTGAACCGGGAGAGGCACCTGAAACAGAAGCAGGTCCGAAAACCTTCTTCACCGCAGCAGACGGAATTGTAAAGGTTAAAACAAGAAGTACAAACGGCTCAGAGCATGTGGGATTTTATAAATTTGATGCCAATGGAATTCTGATTACATCCAGAACAAGCGTTGCTTCCGGAACCCATGGATACAACGGATCCGAGGGAACACAGATGTACTTCACATCCGACAACGAAGCAGTGTTTTACTCCGGTTATGAGAACAACCTTGTAAAAACACCTGCAACCAGTACTCTGGGACAGAGAAAGACCAACTTCTGGCTGTATGAGAATCAGAGATTCTACTACTTCGATGAAGCCGGTGTGTATCTGAATCCAACCCAGGCAATGGCTCGTTTCAGCAACGGAATCATGCTGAACATCAATGGCAAGTACTATTCTCTTCTCAGCAGCGGCCGTCCGAGAACCGGTCTTGTTACCTATCAGAATGAGAAATACTACTTTGATCCAAACAGTGAGATTCCCGGAGAGAATGTCCGCAGCCGCTGGGAAAGCTTCACAACAGAAAAAGGTACCAAATGGCTCTTCTTCCGTGGAGGTACCGGAAAAGCCCTTAAATATACAGGATACTATATTGCAAAAATTGACGGGAAAAACTTCCACATTCTGGATCACAACGGATATCTCCAGAAAAATAAAATTGCAACCGTACAGAACGGCAAAAAATACGGATCCGACAGCAATGGAAAGATCTACAAAGACCGTCTTGTGAAATTTGGAAATTATCGTTATTACTTCACCTCTTCAGGTACGCTGGCAACTTACAAAAACGGCTGGGTACGCCTGGGAGCAAACACAGGAAAACGTTACTACTATTTCGGTGGAACTGCCGGAAGAGTTGTAGAGCAGAAAGGTATCAAGAAAGTAACAGACAATTCCGGAAATTATGTAGGATACTACTACTTCCCGGAATCCGGAAACCATTATAAAGACCGTTTCTCCGGCAAACGCTACTTCACACCGGAAGGAAAAATGGCATCCGGAAGAACAACCGTCAGAGGTAAACAGTATTTCTTTGAAATCTCAACCGCATCTTCCTGCAAAGGTAACATGTACAAAGGAACCATGATCCGATACAACAATCGCTGGTTCTATGCACAGTCAAACGGAGAACTGTTCAAACAGGGCTGGATCACCATTAACAAAAACCTGTATCACTTCTGGTCTTACAGTCCGCAGACTTGTACCTTTAAATGGCACGGGGATACTTACGGATATCTGGATTACACCGGAAAATTCGGAACAGGCTGGCTGATCTATAACAACACAGAGAACAAAGTTCGCTACGTAGACCCGTCCGGAAATGGATTCTACAAAAACACCAACGTCGTGATCGATGGACTCCGTTATTACTTCGATGCAGACGGATTCAGAATCAATGACCTGACCAACATCTACACCAGTGGATATTATGTAGAAGTAGACCGTGTCAATGGAGTTTGTACTGTATACAACTCCTCCCGTACCGTTCCTGTAAAATCCATTCGAGTATCTGTAGGAGCAGCGGGAACAGAGACACCACTGGGAACCTACTACCTGAGAGCATCCGGAAGATGGCAGCTCCTCATGGGACCGTCTTACGGACAGTACGGAACAAACGTTGTCGGAGCCGGAGCAGGCGGAATCTTCTTCCACTCCATCCCGTGCCCGTCACCAAGTGTATATGCTGTACCGTCCCTGCCATACAGCATTCTCGGATACCCGGCATCCCACGGATGCATCCGCTGCTGTGTAGCAGACGCAAAATTCATCTTCGAAAGATGTAACGGCGCAACCGTAAGAATCTTTGACGGTGTATACAACAACAACGAAGCAAGAAAAGGACCTCTCGGAAGAAACAAACTGATTCCAATGACAGGAAACTTTGATCCGACAGATCCAACCGTATAATTTCACAACAGAAATATAGTACAATAAAACAGCTGCCCGCAGAGAGGGTTCGAGCAATCGAACTCCCTCGCGGGCAGTTGTTTTTGTCTTTCCTGTTGGATTCCTACCGTCGTTTGCATAGTCATATAGCGTACAATGTAATTGTATTATGAAAAAGCATAGAACGGCCGAAAAAGAAATGCCAAGACTACATGACATCAGCACAGAGATAGGTTATAATAGAACCTCAGAAAACATCACACTGACGTAACACCACAAGAAGGGGAACTACAATGAAAATCAAAAAGAAAATTGCCGGCCTCCTCATGGGACTCACCACTGCAGTGATGGCAGTCACCATGCCCCTGGCAGGCCCCAACACACCATACGACAGAAGAAGCAGCGTTGCAGAAGAGGAACTTCGCTATCATAACGACCATCAAAGCAAAGATGTCAGCGACAGAGCCTGGCAGAAAATTAACGGCGCCTGCTACAACGGAAGCGGCGTTCTTATCAAAAATGCCATCACAAGAGGAATCGACGTATCCGCCTGGCAGGGAGATATCAACTGGAGCAAAGTAGCCAAGTCTGATGTAGACTTTGCCCTGATCCGTGTATCCCACGGACTTACTTACATGGATAAAAAATTCGATGCCAATATGAGAGGAGCCAATGCATCAAACGTACCTGCAGGCGTATACGTGTACAGTACAGCAACGACCGTATCTCAGGCAATACAGGAAGCACAGCTTGTTATCTCAAAAGTAAAAGGCTACAAAGTATCCTATCCGGTTGTATTCGATCTGGAATACAGCGAAATGGGAAAACTGAGTCCTGCTAAGATTTCCGAACTTGCAGTGGCATTCTGCACCGAAATTCAAAAAGCAGGCTATTATCCAATGATTTATACAAATGCCGACTGGTACAACAACAAAGTTGACCTGTCAAAAATTCAGGGATATGACATCTGGCTTGCATGGTACGGAGATCACATTCTGGCTCCGGCAGCATCCAGATATCGTTACTCTATCTGGCAGGCATCTGACGGAGACGGCGGCGGAATTCTGAATCCAACGAAAGGACTCATCGATGGAATTCCAAGAGAAAACAATGTGGATATTAACTTTGGCTTTGTTGATTATACAAAAATTATTCAGCCAAGAACTCAGGCGCTGAGCAGTTACACACCTACTGTGGTAAGCAATGGATGGGTAACCGGAGGCGATGGAAAACGATATTACTACAAAGATGGAACGAAACTGACCGGACGCAGATGCATTGGCGGTAAATATTACCGATTTGCCCAGAGTGACGGACATCTGTATCAGGACACCATTCTCTATTCCAAAACTCTAAAGAAATCCTGTTATGTGAATGAAGATGGAGAAGAAGTGAAGAGTACCTGGATAACAAAGAATAATAAGCTCTATTATTTCGGATCCGACGGATATACTTACGCAGGGTCCAGAAATGTCGGCGGAAAATATTATTTCTTCAACTCCAGATATGGATATGCGATGACAAACTGGAAATTTGTGACTTCCAAAAAGGATGTCTACTATTATAATAGCAAAGGTGTCCGTGTAACAAATTCCTTCGTCACACTCACCGAAGGAAACCAGAAAAACACCTACTATTTCTCAAAGAACGGAGCAGCATACCGGGGATGGAAAACCATCGGCGGAAAGCTCTATTATTTCTATGGTTCCAATACATCCAAAAACAGTGTGAGAGCAGAGAACCGGACAATGCAGATCGGAAATTACAACTGTGTCTTTGACAAGGACGGTGTCTGCACAAGAACATTAAAAGATTAACCGAATCAAGTAAGAAGCGAAGAGGATAGCGAATATCTGTTTGACCTGGTTCAAAAAAAGGAACAGCCGCAGGAAAATTGCGGCTGTTCCCTTTTTTTATTGGTATGGTTGTGATATGATGTACTGCGCAGTCACTGAATCAAAGGAACTCCTGTCCCGACGGGAGATACAAAGATTATAAGGACTGTTTGTTTATGTTGGAAAGCAGATATTCAGGAGCCTTATCCCCTGTGTTGAAGATCAGATCAAGCACAGAAACATTGTGGGTGAAATCTCCGAAAAGCTGAGGATATTCCGGATAACCTTCATAACTCATATATTTCAGAGTGATGCCGGCTTCCTCGAAGAAATGATCTTCGATATAATCTTTGGCGGCAGGGCCGGAGAGATATTCGGTTCCGCCTGCGTCTCGCACAAGATTTACAAGACGTTCGGTCTTGCCTTCGGTGAGCGTATAATCTGTAGACCATGAAATCTTTGTAGTGATGTTCAGACAGTCACAGATCTCTTTTATGAAGAGGTAATTGATCTGGCTGAGATAATCTACATTTTTGCACTCCTCGTAGAGTTTCTCGAATCGGGGAAAATATTCCTTAAAGTAAGGAGCACGGGAGTAGTTCATCTTCCATGCGTTTACGTGCTTTTTGCACCAGTGATGATCCAGTACCTGGGCCTCGTTGATCTTCTGATCAAACTTGCCCTTGGTATCCACCGGGATGGTGATCCAGGCAGTTCCATTGGATGTTTTCATCTGGTTTCTGTTTCGCCAGTCATGGCGAGTATATTGCATTTCATCGTAGAGGATAAATTCGTCTACGGAATTCATGATATCGAAATATCCCTTCCATGGGATAAAGTTGGATTGCAGAATTGCAATTTTCTTCATGGAATCCCTCCTGTAAGAATAAGTTCAGGGAAAGGAGCCAAATCCTTCGCGGATGTGTACATTGCAGCTGTCTTTGTGTGAGTACACAAAAAAGCCCCCTGACATCATAGGATTATAGCATACTTGTGAGAAAAAGGAAGTCGATTTATGAAAAAGCTCATGATTCTGGGAGCCAGTCAGTCCCAGCTGCCTTTGATTCAGGCGGCAAAACGACTGGGAGTATACACCATTGTGGCGAGCACACCGGGAGAATGGCCGGGCTTTGCCGCAGGAGATGAAGCAAGTTATACGGATATTTCCAATCCGGAAGCTGTGCTTTTGGCAGCGCAGAAAGGACAGATTGACGGAATTGCCACTTGCTGTCTGGATACAGGAGTCCGTGCCATCGGATATGTTTCTGAGAATATGAAACTCTCCGGACCGGCTGCAGAGGCTGCCCGCATTGCTTCTAATAAATATGAGATGAAGGAAGCATTTCTTCGGGGAGGTGTTTCCTGTGCAAAGCATTTCTGCGTTCACAATGAGGCGGAATGCGAAGAAGCTCTGAGAAAGCTAACGTTTCCGGTCGTGACGAAGGCAGTAGACCTGATGGGGAGCCGGGGCATTTTTCGATCCAATACGCCGGAAGAGGCGAGAGCGAATTATAAGAAAACAATGGAAGCGACCGGAAAGGATTACTGTCTGATCGAGGAGTTTATCCAAGGCACCGTTTTTGGAGCGGAAGCTATGGTACAGAACGGGAAGATGGTGTTCTGTATGATTGATAATACAGAATCCTTCGAGAGTTATGTACCGACACCGGTGGGACACTCCATTCCTTTTGAGGGAGGAGCGGATCTGGAAAGAATGGCAGCTGCCGAAGTGGAGAAGGCGATCCGGGCGGTAGGACTTGATAATTGTCCGGTGAACTGTGATCTGATCAGAAAAGACGGAAAAGTTTATGTTCTGGAGGTGACCGGAAGAGCCGGAGCAACCTGTCTTCCGGAGATTACCGGATATCGCTATCAGACGGATTATTATGAAGCCATTGTGAAGCTGGCTCTGGGAGAAGAGGTGTCCGTGCTTTTTGCGAATCCTCGGACAAATGCAGCCTGCCTTGCAAAAACACTTCTTTCTACAAAAACAGGGGTTGTGAAGCGGTTGGAGAACCGTAATGATCCGACAAATCCGGCCATTCGGGAACTGTCGATAGATATTGTGCCCGGAGAGGAAGTTCGTGCATATACAAATGGAAGAGACCGCATTGGTCAAATCTTTGTAACCGATGACACATTGTCTGGCTGCCGGAACCTCCTGGAGGAAGTTTTAGGTAAAATTGACATTGAAATTGAATAGTAATTGTGGGAAAATAACATGAACGATTATGCACCTAAGAAAAATATAGGATTATTTGTGCTTCTGCACCTGTGTCTTCTCGTCAGTTCTGTAAGCGGGATCTGTTCAAAAATGGCAGCAACCCAGGAAAAACTGTCCGGGATGATTCTCTGGTACGGAGGCGTATTGTTGATTATGGGAATCTATGCCATTGCATGGCAGCAGATTCTGAAACGCCTGCCTCTGACAGTGGCTTACGCCAATAAGCCGGTCAGCCTTATTTGGGGAATGATCTGGGGCAGCATGCTGTTTCGTGAAAAAATTACCTGGAATATGATTCTCGGCGCCGGAATCATTTTCGCGGGAATCTATCTGGTGGTGACTGCTGATGAGTAAGTTTCAATTATCCATCGGGATTCTGGTTCTTTCGGTGTTTCTTGCATCAATTTCCCAGATTTTCCTGAAGGTATCCGCAAATAAAACCTATTCTTCCAGAATCAGAGAGTATTTAAACATCCATGTCATGATTGGATATGGTCTCTTGTTTGTTTCTACGATTCTTACGATGATAGGACTGAGATATGTGCCGCTGTCATGGCAGCCGATGATTGAATCTCTGAGTTATATTTTTGTGTCAGGGCTTGGCTATCTGATTCTGAAAGAGAAATTCGGACGTCGGAAACTTCTGGGATTAGGCGTGATTCTGGTTGGCGTGTTTGTATTTTCGGTACTATAACAGTACCCTTATGGTTAGTGTTTTGTACCTGTTGGAATGGATTTTTGCTGAGTAACTGTGAAGGTACTGAACAGTTACGGATTTTTTTGCATAGGAGAATGTGCACAATGTTATTATCGATTGTAATTCCATGCTACAATTCTTCCAAAACCATTGGAAAAGTGGTGGAGACCAGCATGGAGGAAGTGAAGAAGATTCCGGATCTGGATGTGGAATTTGTGCTTGTGAATGATTATTCTCCGGACAATACTTACGAGGCAATCTGTGAACTTGCCCATAAATATCCCAATGTGAAGGGAATTCATCTTGCCCGGAACTTTGGCCAGCACAACGCAATTATGGCGGGACTGCATGCGGCTGAAGGAGATTTGATTATGGGAATGGATGATGATATGCAGACCCATCCTTCTCAGATCCCGATTCTGCTCGGCAAACTGGAAGAGGGATATGACATCGTTTTTGGTGTCTATAAAGAACGAAAATTCGGATTCTGGAAGAATTTTACAAGCAATATTGCTGCATTTATTACCTGGCATCTTGTGGAGCGTCCTAAGGGGCTGGAGGCAAGCAACTACTGGCTGTGCCGTAAGTATGTCCGGGATGAAGTAATTAAGTATGACAGCAGCAATCTGTATCTGCAGATGCTGTTTTTCCGCACGACGAGAAATATCGCCAATGTGGAGATTGAGCATTTTGAGAGGGAGGAAGGTTCTTCCAATTACACCTTCCGGAAACTGCTCAAACTATTTATGTCATTTGTGAATTTTACTGTGGTACCTCTTCGTGCGGCGACCATTCTCGGAACGATTTCCTCAGGAGTGGGAATTCTTGGTGCGCTGATTGTACTGATCCGGAAGCTTGTGAATCCGGGAATTCAGGTTGGATGGTCCTCCCTCATGTGTGGAATGCTCCTCATGTTTGGATTTACTTTCCTCATGCTTGGGATTATCGGAGAATATCTTGGCAAAATGATTTTGAATCAGAGCAAAACACCACAGTTTGTCATTCGAGATACTATTAATATGAATCGAAAAGAGGAAACAGATGATTGATTTTAACCGTCCGGCATTTACCGGAAATGAACTTTCTTATATCGAAGATGCCGTTGCCAAGGGAAAACTCTGCGGCGACGGAGAATACACAAAGCGCTGTTCGGAGTGGATGAAGGATCGTTTTCAGGTGGGACATGTTCTTCTCACAACATCCTGCACCCATGCCCTTGAAATGGCGGCTTATCTGTCCGGGATTGAACCGGGAGATGAAGTCATTATGCCGTCATATACGTTTGTGTCTACGGCAGACGCCTTTGTTCTCAGGGGAGCAAAAATTGTTTTTGTTGATATTCGTCCGGATACGATGAACATTGATGAGACCAAGATTGAGGCAGCCATTACAGACAAGACAAGAGCCATTGTCGCAGTTCATTACGCAGGAGTTGCCTGTGAGATGGATACCATTATGGCCATCGCGAAGAAATATAACCTGAAAGTCATCGAGGATGCTGCCCAGGGTGTGAATTCCTACTACAAAGGCAAGGCGCTGGGAACCATCGGAGATTTTGGATGCTACAGCTTCCATGAAACGAAGAACTTTACCATGGGAGAGGGCGGAGCCCTCGTATTCCGGGATGATGCTTATCAGGAAAAGGCCGAGATTCTCAGAGAGAAGGGAACAGACCGAAGTAAGTTTTTCCGGGGACAGGTAGACAAATACCGCTGGATGGACTTTGGATCTTCTTATCTTCCAAGTGAACTGAATGCAGCTTATCTGTATGCTCAGCTGGAAAAATGTGATGAGATCACTGCAAAGCGCGGACAGATCTGGAATCTGTATCATGAGAAACTGGCGGTTCTCGAGGAGAAGGGATTCCTTACCCGCCCGACCATTCCGGAGGACTGCACCAATGTTTATCATATGTATTACTGCAAAGTAAAAAATATGGAAGTCCGTACCAAACTGCTGGCATTTCTGAGAACGAAAGACGTCTGCAGCGTATTCCACTATGTGCCCCTGCATTCTGCACCGGCAGGTGAGAAATTCGGCAGATTCTTTGGGGAAGATGAATTTACAACAAAAGAGAGTGAGCGCCTGCTTCGACTTCCGATGTTCTATAATCTGGAGATGCAGGATGCAGAAAAAGTGGCAGATGCCATGCTTGCTTTCGAGGAGTATGAACGCATATAAGCAGCGAAGCGGATTGCGAATATCCGTTTGACTCATGAGAAACCAGCCAGGCGGATTGCGAATGTCGGCTTGACTAAGTAAGATTACAGAAAAACATACTGATTTATAGAAGCTATGTATAAAAAGGAGAAAACGATGGGAAAGATTACAGTTACACCTTGTGGAAATATTGAAGGTCTGAAGGTTGTTGAGCCAACCGTATTCGGTGACAACCGTGGATATTTTATGGAAACTTACAATTACAATGATTTCAAAGAGGCGGGAATTGATGTGACATTTGTTCAGGACAACCAGTCCAGCTCTCATTACGGTGTGCTGAGAGGTCTTCATTTCCAGATCAACTACCCGCAGGATAAGCTCGTTCGCGTGGTAAACGGCGAGGTGTTTGATGTGGCTGTAGACTTAAGAGAAGGATCCAAAACTTTCGGACAGTGGTACGGCGTTGTTCTTTCTGCAGAGAATAAGAAACAGTTCTTTATTCCAAAGGGATTCGCTCACGGTTTCCTTGTACTTTCCGAGCAGGCAGAGTTTGCCTACAAATGTTCTGACTTCTATCATCCAAACGATGAGGGCGGCCTTCTGTGGAGCGATCCGGAGATTGGAATTGAGTGGCCGATTCCGGAGGGAATGGAGCTTGATCTGTCTGACAAGGACAAAAAGTGGAGCGGCATTTCCGAGTACCGAGCATAACAGGAGAATACTATGCAGAATTCAATTTTATCCCTGCCGGCGGAACTGTATCAGAACCGCCGGCTGGTTCTGAAACTGGCAAAAAATGATTTTAAGACCCGGTATGCAGGATCCTATTTTGGTATTTTCTGGGCATTTGTACAGCCGGTAATTACCATTCTCGTGTACTGGTTTGTCTTTTCTGTGGGACTTCGTGCGACCACAGGGGACGCAGGACTTCCTTTTGTACTGTACCTCCTTGCAGGTATTGTGCCGTGGTTTTTCTTTCAGGACGCTCTGACCGGAGGAACCGCTTCCTTACTTGAATATAATTATCTTGTAAAAAAAGTCGTCTTCAACATCCATGTTCTTCCTGTTGTGAAGATTATGTCAGGGATGTTCGTTCACGGTTTTTTTGTCTTATTTACCATTCTTCTTTATATGGCTTATGGTCGTTTTCCGGACTGGTATTATCTGCAGATTATCTATTACAGCTTCTGCATGCTCATCCTTGTGCTGGGACTGTGCTATCTGACCAGTGCAGTGGTTGTATTTTTCCGTGATCTTTCCCAGATTATAGGAATTGCCCTTCAGGTTGGCGTATGGCTGACACCGATTATGTGGAATGCAGAGCAGTCTCTTGCAAACCATCCGACGATCCATACCATTCTGAAGCTGAATCCGGTGTATTACATTGTATCCGGTTATCGAGATACCTTCATCTGGAAAAAATGGTTCTTCGAGAAACCACTCTGGACCCTGTATTTCTGGGCATTTACCATTCTCTTTTTCCTTATCGGCAATGGAGTATTCAAACGCCTGCGGGTTCATTTCGCAGATGTTCTCTGATAGAAAGGAGCTCCTTTGAGTAAGAACAAAGCCATTCAGGTGCAGAACCTGACGAAAATGTATAAATTGTATGACAAACCGAAGGACCGTCTTCTGGAGGCCCTGGGATTGTCGAAAAAGAAACGATACCGGGAGCATTATGCCCTGAATGACATCAGTTTTGATGTGGAAGAAGGGGAGTGCATCGGAATCATCGGAGTGAACGGCTCCGGAAAATCAACCATCCTCAAAATTATTACCGGTGTTTTGAATCCTACAGAGGGAGAAGTGAAAGTCAATGGCCGAATTTCCGCTCTGCTGGAACTGGGTGCCGGATTTAATATGGAATATACCGGTCTTGAGAATGTATATCTGAACGGCAGTATGATCGGATTCTCAGAAGAAGAGATCGATGAGCGTCTGGACAGTATTCTGGAGTTTGCGGATATTGGGGAGTTCATTCATCAGCCGGTAAAAACCTACTCCAGTGGTATGTTTGTCCGTCTTGCTTTCGCTGTAGCCATCAACATCGATCCGGAGATCCTCATTGTAGATGAGGCACTTTCGGTAGGTGACGTGTTCTTCCAGGCAAAATGTTTCCGAAAATTTGAGGAATTTAAGCAGCAGGGAAAAACCATTCTTATTGTAAGTCATGATCTTTCCAGTATTTCCAAGTACTGTGACCGAGTAGTTCTTCTTCACAAAGGAAATCTTCTGGATCAGGGTTCACCGAAAGCAATGGTGGATCTGTATAAACAGCTTCTCGTGAAGCAGGATCCGGTGAAGCAGGAGGCTGAGACAGAGAGTGTTGTTGAAGTATCCGGAGAGAGAGACTGGCAGGAAGGCTTTGCGGTGAATCCGAACAAGCTGGAATATGGAGATAAGCAGGCGGAGATTGTAGACTTTGTCGTGCTGGACAGCAAAGGCAATCCGAGCAACTCCATCGAGAAGGGAGAGACCTTCCGGATCAAAGCGAAGGTTCATTTCCATCAGAACATTCAGGAGCCTATTGTGGCTTATACTTTCAAAAATGTGCACGGCACGGAAATCACAGGAACCAACACCTTATTTGAAAAGGTGGATATTCCGAATTCCGATGCCGGAAAAGAGGTCATTGTGACCTTTACCCAGACGATGAATCTTCAGGGAGGAGAGTACCTTCTTTCCTTTGGATGTACCGGTTATTCCCAGGGAGATTTCACCGTGTTCCATCGTCTCTATGATGCCTGCAGTATCACGGTCATTTCTACTCAGAATACCGTTGGATTTTATGATATGTTTTCTGAAATTACGGTGGAGGAAAACTGAAAGGAGCAGATGTTATGCAGCACATCGGCAATGTTACGATTGATGATACCTACTATCCGGGAGAAGATTTGTACAGTGACGGCCCTGTGGAGGAGGAGCTTCTGGAGATTGCCAGAACCCATTCAGAAGAAGAACTGAATTCTGTAATTGCAGATCGCAAAAGCTGGCCGGTGCTCTACCATTTTTCTCATATCAGACAGAATATTCTGGAGTGGATTCCTTTCAAAAAGTCGGACAAAGTGCTGGAAATCGGTGCGGGATGCGGAGCCATCACAGGTGCCATCGCAAAGAAGGCGGGAAGCGTCACCTGCATTGATCTTTCCATGATGCGAAGCCGCATTAATGCCTATCGAAATCAGGAATATGACAATGTCCGGATTATGGTGGGAAACTTTCTCACCATCGAGGAAAAACTGACAGAAACCTACGACTACATTACACTGATCGGTGTATTTGAATATGCGGAAGGATATATGGGAAGTGAGGATCCTTATCGCAAGATGCTTCGATGTATCGGGAAACATCTGGCTCCGGGCGGTAAGATTATCATCGCCATTGAAAACCGCCTCGGTCTGAAATACTGGGCAGGAGCAACGGAAGATCATTTCGGCGTTACCTTCGCCGGTCTGGAGGGATATCCTCATCATCACGGTGTCAAAACCTTTTCAAGAAAAGAACTCTCGGACATGCTTTGCGAGACGGGAGATTATGATCAGACATTCTATTACCCATATCCGGACTACAAGCTTCCGATGACCATCTACTCTGACAAAAAACTTCCGGAGATCGGAGAACTGACATCCTTTGCACCGAATTATGACCGGGCAAGACTTGCACTGTTTTCCGAGCCGAATGCGTGGAATTCCATTCTTGAAGCGGGACTGTTTCCGGAATTCTCCAATTCCTTCCTTGTTGTGGCAGAGAGAAGAGACGGGGATAAGAAAGAGACCGAAACACCGGAATATATCAAGTATTCCAACGAGCGTTCCAGAACCTGTGCAATCCGTACGGATATTCTGGAAGAGAATCATACAAAGAAGGTTCGAAAAGCAGCGATGTATCCGGAGGGAAGAGCACATCTTCAGAATCTGAACCGTATGGAACAGATGCTGAATGAGCAGTACCAAAGCGCCGGTTTTGTCTGTAACCGAAGTACTCCGGAGGAAAACGGCATCAGTCTGGAATTTGTTGCAGAGGAAACTCTGGAAAAGCAGCTGGATTCCCTTCTGAAATGTGGAAAAGTATCCCGGGCAAAGGAATTGTTTGTGGATTATCTTCGAAAAATTGAGAGTGCACATAAGAGTGAGACCTTCCGGATGACACGGGAGTTTCAGGAAGTGTTTGGGGATGTATCTCTGTCCGAAGATCTTGTCTGTGGAAAAGTGACTAACATTGATCTTGTATGCGAGAACCTTGTCCTTACCACGCCGCCTACGGTACTGGATTATGAGTGGACCTATGACTTTCCGGTTCCGGCACAGTATGTGCTGTATCGTGTGATTCATTATTTCTTCGCAGATAAGAAATATGAAGAACTGAATCCGGAGGAGTTTTTTGAAATGTTCGGCATTGACGAACAGAAGCAGGAAGTCTACCGGAAAATGGAGGCGTCCTTCCAGAAATCGCTCACGAAAGGACATACACCGATTCGGGAACTTCATGAGGAGATTTCCCCGGGAATTCACAAAGTAACCGTAGAGCCTATTGAGCATGTGCAGGTGTTTTACGCCTTTGGAGAAGGGTATACAGAGGAGCATTCCGAGAAATATCTCATTGAGGATCAGAAGGTGAATGTGAAGATCTCCCTTCCGGAGGGATGTACCGATCTTCGTGTGGATCCGGGCAATTTCCCATGTATGACCTATTTGAGAGAGCTCTCCTTCGACGGAGAGAAGGCAGATTTGTCTCATGCAGTTGTGCCGAACGGAACATTGACCGGCAGCTGG
This sequence comes from Eubacteriales bacterium, assembly GCA_030527765.1. The sequence continues at coordinate 1,938 of JAUNAE010000019.1, read as the reverse complement.
CTCTGCTGTCCTTCTGAGGATCCGAATATCAGTCTGATTCCGGTTCCGGAAGGAGCAAAGACATTGACACTGAAGCTTGCTATTTTCCCAAATGATCATCGTGCTCTTGAGAAAACACTTCAGCTGGAAGAGGAGAACCGAAGACTTCGTCAGGAAGTGACAGAACTTCGAAATCCAATCTACTGGAAGATGAAACATACCTATGACAAGCTCAGAGAAAGGAAATGATTCTATGGATAATCAGGTAGTTCTAGACTCCTGCCAATACGATATCAATGATAATGGAAACTGTGTTCTGAAGGGATGGTTCTATCTCGGGGGAGAAAAGCCGGAGTTTCAGGTGCGTTTTGGACATGAAGCACTTCCTTTTGAGCTCCGTTTTGTTCCGAGACCGGATGTCATCGCTGCATTTCCGGGAGTGACGTTTCCGGATGAAAATACGGGATTTGAACTGGTTCTCAAAAATCTCACAGAACTTTTTGAACGTCAGGAGTCTCTTCGCATTCGTGTCTGCGGCAAGGAGGAGAAGTTCCCGCTGCTTCAGAAAACAGCAGAAGAATTACAGACAGAATATCGACAGGATACGGTAAAATACTTTATCGAAAAGACAGAAAGACACATGGAAAATGTGTACCTTCAGGGCTGGTGTATCCACTCTCTTGGGGAACTGACCATGACTCTGGAGAATGAGAAGGGGGAAGCTCTGGAAGGAGCCAAATGGACCTCCTTGAGAAGAGCGGATCTTGCGGAGCTTTTTCAGAAAGATCTCTCTGCATGTGAAGGATTCGGAGTGGAGATTCCGCGAAAGAACGTTCATGGCAAAGAGCTGATTCTTGTTTTTGACAACGGACTTGCCAAGAAAAAAGAAATTCTGGACATGAAGAAGTTCGACCAGGAGAACAGCCGCAGAGGAAAAGTTCGGAAGCTGTTCCAGAAGGAGAACCGCAAGGAGACTCTGAAGATTCTGAAGGAGAACGGTGTTTCCGGTCTTCACGAGTACATTCAGGAGGAATCCTTAGGACCGGAGGAGTACTACAATTATTATGCACGCCGTATGGCACCAGGCAAACGGGTTCTGGCCCGTCAGGCTATGGAGAATTTTACAGAGACACCGCTGTTCAGTATCGTTGTTCCACTCTATCGGACACCTCTTCCTTACCTGAAGGAACTGATTGATTCTGTTGTTGCTCAGAGCTACGGTAACTGGCAGCTCTGTCTGGCAGACGGAAGTGACAATCATCAGATTCAGGAGTTTATGAAGAAAAATTACAGCAGAGACAGAAGAATCTGCTATAAACTGCTGGAGGAAAACACCGGAATTTCCGGCAACACCAACGCAGCTCTTTCCATGGCTGTGGGTGATTTCATTGTTTTTGCAGATCATGACGATACACTGACGCCGGATGCCCTTTATGAAAATGTGAAAGTGCTGGAGGCAAATCCGGAGGCAGATTTCATCTATTCCGATGAGGACCTGACGGATGAGTTCGGTGAGGCCTATGATCCGCACTTCAAACCGGATTTCAACCTGGATTATCTTCGTTCCATCAACTACATCTGTCATCTGGTGGTTGTGAAGAGAAGCCTGTATGAGCAGGTCGGCAAACTGAATCCGGAATATGATGGAGCGCAGGACTATGATTTCGTTCTTCGCTGTGTGGAGAAGGCAAAAGACATTCACCACATTCCGAAGGTGCTGTATCATTGGAGAAGTCATTCCGGCTCCACTGCAGGAAACGGAGACAATAAGCAGTATGCCATCGATGCAGGAAGAAAGGCTCTGGAAGCACATTATGAGCGTCTTGGCATGGAGACAGAGGTTACTTACACCGGACTTACCATCGTCTATGACACGAAATACAAAGTTAAAGGGGATCCGATGGTGTCTGTTTTGATTCCGAACAAGGATCATGTGGATGATCTGGATCAGTGCATCCG
>JAUNAE010000299.1 GCA_030527765.1 Eubacteriales bacterium | reverse complement strand
ATCGAACCATTCGGCGGAACTGTCTCCCCGTATCTTTCCCAAGATATTTCCTGATGATCATCGTACGCAAATGAAAGTACGTCAGAACCTTCATATGTGTATTTAAATGTCTTATAGCTTTTTCCATTCGTCTCTTGAGCAATGATATCCATAATGCTATTCAAGTTCAGCACCTTCTTTCAACTCTGAAATAGTACATATATCACTCAATTGACATTGTAATACCAGGCATAAACGCACCAAGACATCTAAGGAAACTATTTCATTTTTTCCTAATTTTGCAAAAGTACTTGTGCTTAGTTTGGCTCCTAATCTCAGACCCGTCTTGGTCATGTTGCGCTGTTTCATCACAATCCATAACTTGCTGTAATCAACCATTGTCTTCTCCTGCTGTCAATAGGGCAAAATATACAGAATTATTTTATCATTTTCATAGTTATTTCTCAATCCAAACTTTCGTTTTCTCGAAAGTTCACATTATGCCATATTACCGAAGAATACACATATCAATCAGAGCAAGTTTCGCCCATCAATTCAAAAATGCAATTCTGCATTTTCTCTTTCGGGCAACTTGTTGGGGATTCCGCTCCCCAAACCCTCGATTTTCCCATCTTTTTTCAGCACTCTCCTTCTAATCCGTCCACTACAAATCTATAGGAGATTCCTTTGTCACACTGTTCCGGTTCCTGTCTCCGACAGTCACAGTTTTGCCGACAGGTGTGCAAAGGAATGCTCCGCATTAACACAAGGAGGAAATTTCAATGGGAAGAAAAAATAAGATAAATCCACCCGCAAGAATGAAGCAGTTCACCCTGCGAGTGACTGAAGAGATGTATGAAGATCTGAAGCATAATGCCGATGCAGCTCATCTCTCGGTTATGGCATATACCAGACAGTTGCTTGCCAATCGACGACCGGTTGTCCATAACGAAATCGTCTACAATGATCCCGCATTATTAAAAGCACTGGGTGACATGGGCAAGATTGGCAGCAACCTGAACCAGATTGCAAGATATCTGAATGAAGGTGTGGATCCAACCGGAGAAATGATGAAGGAAGTGATGCGCTGCATCGTAGAGCTTCAGAAGATGAGAAATGAAATCAAAGAAATGGCAGGTGAGTATCGTGGCAATTGTTAAGCATATTTCTATCAAGAATTCCAATTACAATGCTGCCGTTGATTACCTCACCATGCAGCATGATGAGTTTACAAACAAACCGATTCTAAATGAGGACGGTAATCAGATTCCAAGAGACTTTTATCTGCTGGATGGCATCAACTGCAATCCATATACGTTCAACGAAGAGTGCCAGTCAGTCAATGCGCAGTATGGGAAGAATCAGTCCAGATTAGAGATCAAAGCCCATCACTATATCTTCAGTTTTGATCCACGTGATCGCGATGAAAACCATCTGACTCCTGAGAAGGCACACGTGCTCATTCGACAATTTGCAAGACAGAATTTCCCCGGCCATCAGATGATTGTCTGTACCCACAAAGACGGTCATAACAGTGCCGGAAACATCCATGTGCATGTTGTCTTAAACAGTGTTAGAAAGAATCCTGTACTTCGTCAGGACTTCATGGAACGTGAATGCGATACGCTTGCAGGTAATAAGCATCATGTAACCAATGCGTTTATGAATCACCTGAAGCAATCACTCATGGAATTATGCCAGGAACAAGACCTGTATCAAGTGGATCTGCTCTCTCCTGCAAAGGTAAAAATCACCGACCGAGAGTACTGGGCGAAACGTCGCGGTCAGGCTTATCTCGATAAAGAAAATGCCCTTAAAAAAGCAGCTGGAATCGAGCCGGAACAGACCACCTACCGAACCGAAAAGGAGATTCTCCGGGAACAGATTTCCTCTGTGGTGAAAGACTGCAGCACCTTTGAAGAGTTCACCCAAAAGCTCTATGAACGTTACGGTGTGGAAGTCCATGAATCAAGAGGAAGACTCAGTTATCTGCCACAAAATCGTACCAAACCGATTCGTGCCAGAATGCTTGGAAGTGACTTTGAAAAGGAATACCTGGAGTATTATTTCTCCTCTCCGATTCGCTCCTCGCAGGATCATACAAGCTCACAAAGGCAGCATCATAAGCCATCCGCAAATCGCGGAAATCAGGTCTATCGAAACTCTGCTTCTATCCGTTTGATTGTGGATGTAGAAGCCTGTATCAAGGCACAGCAGAATCGATATTATGCACAGAAGGTCAAGGTCACAAACCTTCAGCAAATGTCCAAAACACTGCTTTTTCTGCAGGAGAATGGGATCGGTACTCAGGAGAACCTGACAGGGCTGCTTGCATCCACGAAGGAGGATATGAACCAACGCCTGGTGGATCTGAAAGCCGTACAGGAGGAACTTCGCACTACCAACCTGCTGATTCGAAATACCGGCCAATATCTTGCCAACAAATCCGTGTATCAGGAATACTTAAACGCAAAGAATAAGAAGCAGTTTCGTCAGGAGCATGAGCCGCAGATCCTTCTTTATGAGGCCTCCAGAAAGGAACTTCGCCAACTGTCAAAGGGTGAGAAAATCCCTTCTCTGAAGCAGCTGAAAGAACGCAAAGCCACACTCACTGCACAGAAGAACTCTCGATATGAGGACTATTCTTTTTCCAAAGGAAAGCTCCGGGAACTTCAGACGATTGAAGCCAATGTACAATCCATTCTGGAAACCGGACGTGAGCTTGGAATCACCAGATCAACAGAACAAACCAAATAGCAGACAAAACAAAAAAGACCCGATGCGAAACGCCGGTTCTATCAGAACCAACGTCCCGCACCGGGATTCTTTTAACTTAAACTTCTCTCAGGAACCTTGTCTTTTTCCAGAGGTACATCACATCCGTCTTTCTTCGAAATCTCATCCTTCTTTTCCGAAAGTCGTTCTCTCACCGATTTCGACTTTTCTTCTTTTTCCTCTTTGCCACGTTCCCCGTTATTGATAATGCCATCGATCATTCCATAATCATCTTCCAGGAGTTCCTCCACTTTTTCCAATGGATTGCTCGCAAAGAATTCCGGAACCTGTTGGAAGCCGAAAGAGTCCACATAGTAGGCCTGATCTCTGCCCTCTTCATGTAAGACGATCACATCACTGACACTTAAGGAATGCCCTCTGAAATCGTCCGGATGGTGTAGATTAAATCGTTCATAAAGACTCTCCAGGACTTCCTCCGTACTGTTGCCTTTACCGGTATTTCCGCTATAGACAAGTGCATAGTTTTGTCCTTCTACGGCAAGTCCCCGACTCTGCAGATATCGCATATCCATGAAGTGTAACGGAACCTTTGACTCCAGATTTTCTCTTAGCTGATACAGGCGATATGAAATGCTATTTCCCTTCTCTTCACTTCGATCTGTAGCCTTTTCTTTTGCAATGCTTCTCAGCTGTTCCATCTTCTTATCAATCGCTGTAATCATCTCCGAGGATGCCTGTCGGATTGTCTGAAGAGATGCTTTCAGCTCCGGTGTTTCCTTTCCGGCAGACCAGCCTGCAATATAAGCAAAGCTGTAATCCGAAGTGTCCAGTCCATACTTTTGACAGATGGTATAGGCTACCGATTCCGCTTCCACTTCCTTACTGTTTCTGCTCTGCCCGGGTTCTCCTTTCACCTGTTTTCCCGGTGCAGTTGGATCAATGGCATGCAGCTTTTGGTGTGCCATTTCATGAATAGCAGTCTTCACTGTCTGCAGCTGACTCATGCCTTCCTGAATGGCGATCCTCTGCTCTGTCTGATGGTAATATCCCTTCGCACCACCTTCGATCTTTTCAAAGGCAATAGGTACCGGACATGTCTGTTTCAATGCTTCAAAGAAGAGCTCAAAATCCTGTACATCTCCGGTCATCTCATCCACTCCAAGTGTCGGCAATTCTCTGCCCTCGGTCTGACTGACATCAAAGACATTTACCACTTTAAAAGCCGCTCTTGTGATCTCCTGAGTCTCTGTGATCACATTTCCATCCGCATCTTTCATCGGCTGTTTGGTATCCGGATCCAGCTTCTCTTTTTCCACCTTTTTCTTATAAGGAGTCGGGGCCAGGATACGAATACCCTTTTGCCCCTTCTGCACCTGTCTTCCGAACTGATTCTTCCATGTAGTATATCCGGCCACCAGAGTGGCATCCGGTTTCTGGAAGGCAATCAGTAAGGTATTATTTAAGCTGTAATCATGAAACCTGCTCATGGTCGTCAGCCATTCACGGTAACGATCGGAATCAAACAATTCGGAAATGCCTTCCTCCAGCTGATCGGTGATTTCCTTTACACGATCATATTGTTTATTTTCCGCCAAAAGCAACCGCTCCCTTCTTCGATGGATCCATCAGCGACTCTTCCTGTTCTGCATTCTTTGGAAAGACAACTTCCAAAAGAATGCGATATTCACTGAGTCTTCTGTTTCTGTTTTCATCATTCATTACGGTCTTCTCCATATCTCATTCCTCCCTTCCTTAGAGTGCTACCTCTGCACGTTTTGCACCTCGATTCTGATCTTTCTGCTGACCATTACGACCAGATTCCTTCTTCTTTTCTCCAAGTCGCTGTCGCAGTGACTGTTTCTCTGTGCGTTCCTCTTTTCCTTTGTCCTGGGCCTTTTCTTTCATGCGCTTCTCATAGTTTTCCGCAAGCTCAAAGGTACGCTCTCTGGCATCATAGTGATACACGCGATCCGAAAGCTGATCCTTTGCTTCCACCTGCGTGGAGTTGACTTCCTGCACCATCTGCTCCAGATCATGCACATTGGAATTGCCATCGTTCGGAAGCACG
>JAUNAE010000298.1 GCA_030527765.1 Eubacteriales bacterium | reverse complement strand
TTATTCTCGAAATGAGCAAGAATGCCGCCGAGTGCTTCCGGAGTCAGCTGCTCACCGATGATGATACTGGACGGACGTCCGCCCTCGAATTTCTTATTTTTGTTCTCATCATCCTTGCCGCATGCAAATGCAACGATCTGTGCAGCAACGTTTGCACACAGTTTCTGCTGGCTGGTGCTGCCCTTGATCACAACATCATTGCCGATCTGGCTGTTCTTGAATCCTACGAACTGAAGCGGAATAATATCGGTTCCCTGATGCAGCAGCTGATAGAAGGAATGCTGTCCGTTGGTTCCCGGCTCACCGAAAATAACCGGTCCGGTCACATAGTTGATCGGCTCTGCAAAACGATTTACGGATTTTCCGTTGGACTCCATATCCATCTGCTGCAGATGAGCCGGGAAACGACTCAGTGCCTGAGAATACGGAAGAACAGCTGTTGCACCGAATCCCATGATATTGCGCTCATATACACCGATCAGTGCATCCAGCATAGCCGGGTTTTTCAGCAGATCACGGTTTGTTGCCAGCTTATCCTCGTTTGCCGCACCATTCAGGAAGCGTGCAAATACATCTGCACCGAAAGCAAGTGACAGAACCGCACCGCCTACTGCAGAAGTGGAGGAATAACGACCGCCGATATAGTCATCCATAAAGAATGCAGCCAGATAATCACTGCTCTTTGCCAGCGGGGATGTCTCACTGGTAACGGCGATCATATGTCTGGAAGCATCCAGACCTGCTTTTGCCAGTGCATCCTTTACAAAAGCCTCATTGGTCAGTGTCTCCAGTGTTGTACCGGATTTGGAAACCAGAATAAAGATAGAATGTGCAACATCTACCGATGCCAGAACTGCGGATGCATCATCCGGATCTACGTTGCTGATGAATTTTGCATCCATCTTGAAGGTATTGTTCACTTTTGCCCAGTTCTCAAGCGCCAGATACATCGCTCTCGGTCCCAGATCACTGCCGCCGATACCGATCTGTACTACAGTTGTGAATTTTTCACCGGCTGCATTGGTGATTTCTCCATTGTGTACCTTCTCTGCAAATGCAGCGATTTTCTCCTGCTGCTCTACATAAAATGCACGTTTGTTGACGCCGTCAGCAACAACATCCTCTCCCAGCTGTCCGCGGGTCAGCTGATGCAGTACCATACGTTTTTCGCCGGTATTGATCACAGCTCCGTTGAAAAGCTCGGTATATTTGTCAACAAGCTCTGCCTCCTCAGCAAGAGCTGCCAGATCTGCAAGAACCGCATCATCCACTGCCTTTGCTGCAAAGTTGTATGCCAGACCGTCAGCCATCGGTACACTGTATTTTTTTACACGCTCTGCGCCGCTTGTTCCGGACATTACTTCTGCTACATTTACAGTTGCACCCTTCCTCATCAAATTCTGGTATGCATTTAATTTATCAAGATTATTCCATGCAGTCATGAATAATTCCTCCTACTTTCAATTTCTGTTCGTATTGTTATATACCCAAAATACTTATTTATTATACTTGATACAAAAATATATTTCAATAAATGCTCTCATCAATCAAAATTTTCACACGCCCTATAATCCCTGTCCGGGCAGTGACTGCTTCTTTTTCTTTGCTCTGAATACAGCATACAAACCAGTGACTACCAGTGTAAGCAATGTAACTGCCATTCCAACTTTCATATATGGAGTATGATACGTAAATTCTATGTTATGTTCGCCTGTTTCCAACCGAACAGCCATATACATTCCGCCTGATCGATATACCTGCACCTTTTTCTGATCAACCGTTGCCGTCCATCCTTTGCTGTACGGCACTGCTAATTGCAAAATGCCATCCTGACTCATTGAAATCTGACCGGAAATGCACGCATTATTTACAGTCAGATTGTTGATCGGAATACTATTTAGTGTCTCTACATCGGTAATATATCCTTCCATTCTCTGTTCCATTATGTGCATTTTTTTGAATTGAATCTCTCCGGGAACAGAAAAAGTTATTGTAACAGTTGTATCTCCCTCATACTGACTGCCAAGATTAACAGTTAACCCATCTCTTTGTGCTGTCCAGTTATTATTTATTGATTGAACAGCAGCTTCTTTACCTCTGCTGCAGTTATTAATTTTGACGTTAGCAATACACTCACTTGCCAGAGATTCCAGATTTGTATCCTCCATCCATAGATACGCCTCTGTGTCTTTATGCTTTTGAAAATGAATTACCAAAGATGCGTTGGCCTTATCAATAACTATTCCATTCTCAGATACGCTGACTCCGTCTTCTGCGGAAATCGAATACTCGATTTCATTTACATCAGTATCCGGCGCCTGCCGCTCGATTCCTATATCATCTTCTGATTCAATACGTGCCCCCTTCAGTAATAACTGCTGTTTTTCAAGAGGAGTACTGGCATCATAATAACTGGTATCAAGCAGCGATGTATACGCATACATCAGCGGCAGAGCATACTTATTCTCAAATAACTCGTATTTTTCATTCTCTTTTATCTTCTCAAAGCCATAAGGCACAAGATCTTTGTTCCCTTTTTTTGCAATATAATATTTCACACTTGAAAGTGCGCACAGGTTCGTTCGTCCGTCCAGACCTTTTACGTTACAGTTCTGTCTCAGCGAAACAAGATCCAAATCTTTGTAGTAGTCCGTTTCCGTCTGCGGCATGATACTCCACCAATAGGTCGTCCCTCTATATCCTTCTCCCAGCTCCTGATTTTGCAGGAGATCTTCTTTTTCAATTCTAAAAAAACCTGTCGTATCCAAATCAGCTAACAGTTCTTCATAGTCATTTTCAAGACTTTCTCTGAACTGAACAAATGCTTCTTCACTCATAAAAGAACTTACACGATTTTGTGCAGAAGGACTGAAACGAACATTGATTACGAAATATGCATTACACATCACAGCTCCAACCAGCAGAATAGGAACTGCCTTTTTTCTTCTGGCTTCACCGCTGCATAGATATATACATAATACGGTGATCAGAATTGCAAATGCGATACCTGCATTGCCCGTTTCTGTCGTATAGATCCAGGCATATAATCCAGCTCCCAAACCAATTACTATTCGCTTATTAAACGAAAGGGATGGGAATTGTTCATATACTTCTGCAATTGCAATCCCGAGAAATAGAGACAATGCATATCCCCATAGATTCCGAACATATCCGAAGCCATTTAATGCAATTCCAAAAATAGGAATTCCCATCATAATTGACATTGCTATTATACCAAGCCGCAGCCTGCGTTTGCTCTTATCGAAAAACAGAAGAAAAAATGCAACGCATCCCAGTACCAGGAGTCCCCTTTGTGTATAGTAGCCGCTGTCAGTAGGAACGAAAACATCTTTGAAATAAGACAAATAGAATTCCTTTGGAAAGAAAAATAAAGAATTGGAATAACCGGTTCTTATCCCCAATCGACTATTATTCAGGAACGCATATACCGTTGGAAATAACACTGCCGCACTTAGAAGCAGTCCTAAGATCCCCAACAAGATCAGCTGAATAAGCTTACCGATGCTAATTTTCCATTCACTTCTTTTTTGGGGGAATAAACGAAGCAATACGTATCCCGCAAGAATACAGCAGTCGATATACATCATGTAATAATTTGACAATACAGAAACAACAACTGCTATAACAAAGATTTTTCCATTCTTCTTATTTAAATATGCTTCCACTCCCCAGAGAAGAAACGGCAGCAGATATACACCGTTATAAAAATTCGGGTGTGCCGCACACAACATTACGGATCCTCCGCAAAACGCATAGGCCAATGCTCCGCACAACACAGCAGGTGCTGCATAATTTTTTCTTGAAAAAGCAAAGCATGAAAAAAGAACCGCTGACAGCCACACTTTAACCATAATCATGCACTCATATCCAATCAGCAAATGATTACGAAAAATAACCGAACAAATAACTGTCACCGGATCAGTAAAATCATATGCGTTCAAGGACAGCAGCTGGTCACTTCCCTGCCCTATTGCATAATTCATAAAAGTTTCAGGCAGGCGTCCATGAATCAGCAGTTCTTTTATTGTATTTGTCCAGTATTGAGACGTATATTGAAATGCTGTAAAATGCTGAACCAGTCCATCGGGACGCCAGATCGGCACATATCCGTTTTTATGGAATACATGAATAAATAAATAACATAGTATTCCCACCAGTACTGTCAGTATTCCGTAAAACGTCACTTTATCTTTCTTTATCTGCATAACCGCTCCAATTATCCACTTGTGAAATATATTTACATCAGTATTCCTTGCATTTTGTAATTATTACGCACTGCTCACACATGCCACCGCTCTGCGTAGATGAACTCTTGTATATCTTAAGATTACGCCGATGTACAAAAAAACTCCGTCACAACTGACGAAGTCCTTTTGCATATCAAATCCAAATCGTAATGTTAATCGATATAATAGCATACGAACTCTTCTGCTTTATTCCAATCAGAAAATACATCCATCTACTATATCATTTTTCACTTTCTTCCATGTCAACAAACTGATTCAACATTAATTCGTAATTCTGTCTATGCTTTTTAATCACCACACTCAGAATTATACCGCTAACCCACAGGAGCATACCAAAGATTGCAACTGTACCACATACAAACACCGTCGGGAACCGAAGCACCTGCCCGGTAGCAAAGTACTCGCCTAAAACAGGAATAAAGAATGCCAGTGCGAGTATTTCCATAACAGCACCTAAAATCCCAAAGAAAATTCCCGGCTTATACTCGCGGAACAGGGATGCAATTGTCTTCAGAA
>JAUNAE010000297.1 GCA_030527765.1 Eubacteriales bacterium | reverse complement strand
AATTATTATTTTGAAGATACGGATAGCGATTTGCGTGCCGTTAATACGACAGGAATGGATTTTGAGAAAATGTATGAGCATATTCAGAAGAATGAACCGGTAGTTGTATTGACGACGATAGGAATGGAAAATCGCAGAGTTATGGAAGGATGGTATCTGGAAGATGGCGTCTATGTAGATTGGGCAAAAAATGATCATGGTTCCGTTCTGATTGGCTATGATGAAGAGAACGTCACAATTGCAGATCCGATCAATGGAATCGTAAAGTACAAAAAAGAACAATTTGAGCATGTGATCGAGGAACGTGGATTCCAGAGCGCACTGATTGTCCGTACAGGAACAACCAAGTAAGTTTTGCTCTTTTTACCAAAAAATTCCGGATAAATTATACGAACAAATATTCGACGGAGCATTGACAGCACCAAATCCAGTTGTTATGATAAGAACATAAGCGAACGAATGTTCACAGAAAGGGGGATTTGATGATGTCATTGTACGATGCGAAGTGTCCGATTTGCGGATGTGTGAATAAGGATGTGGATTTACGAGAAACAGAAGGTTGGATGGAGTGTGAAAGATGCAAGGAAATTGTGCGTTTTCCACAGTTTCAGAAGAGTATCAAAATTCCGGTATATGACATGGCTCATATTCCAATGGATCGGATGATAGCAGGGGGGCGTTTATAATTGAAAACAGCAATCGTGTACTATTCACAGTCTATGAATACAAAGGATACAGCGGAAAGAATCGCTGCTTTGCTTGAAGCAGACTTGATTGAGATACAGCCGAAGGACAAGTATCCGGAGAAAGGTGTCCGCAAGTTCTTCTGGTGTGGAAAAAGTGCAGTGATGGGGGAGAAACCGGAGCTAGCACCATATCATATAGATGGGGAGAAGTATGACCGTATTATTATCGGAACGCCTGTATGGGCATCTTCCTTCACCCCGCCGATTCGAACTTTTATTGACGAGAATCCTTTTGTGAAAGAGAAGGTTGCAGGTATTTTTGTTTGCTATAGTGGTGGTGGCGCTGATAAAGCAATTCGCAAACTGGAAACATATCTGGGACGTGATCATATAGAACCGCAGCTGATACTGATCGATCCGAAGACGAAACCATCTAAAGAGAATGAGAAGAAGGTTGCGGAATTTGTAAGCAAACTAAAATAAGTAAAACGGGAATTCGCAATCCACTCCGCCAATAGCTCAGGAACGTAAATCCTGCGCAAATGATTGATGTACCGGTGAAAAGATGGTAGAATCTATGTAATCAAGAAACTGGAGGATGAATAACAAGATGGAAACCATAGTAATCGGAATTGCCGGTGGTACCGGATCTGGAAAGTCAACTTTTACAAACAAAATCAAAGAGGCCTTTGGTGATAAGGTATCAGTTCTTTATCATGACAGTTATTACAGATGCAATGACGATATTCCTTTTGAGGAGCGGAAATCCATTAACTACGATCATCCGGATGCGTTGGAGACGGAGCTTCTGGTGAAACATCTCCGTCAGCTGAAAAAAGGCGAGGCGATTATGTCTCCGGTATACGACTTCTCCATTCATAATCGACTCTCTAATTTAACAAGAATAGAGCCGACGAAGGTTATTGTCGTGGAAGGAATTCTTGTACTGCAGTCTCCGGAACTGAGAGATTTGTTTGATATTAAGATTTATGTGGATGCGGATGCGGATGAGCGTATCCTGCGCCGTGCGATTCGAGATGTGGAAGAACGTGGGCGTGATCTGCAGGGAATTATGAAGCAGTATCTGACAACTGTGAAGCCGATGCATTATCAGTATGTAGAGCCAAGTAAGGCAGAAGCGGACATTGTTATTAATTCCGGCATGAATGAGGTGGCATTTGATGTCATTCGCACAAAAATTGAATCACTGTTAAAGGAATAAAGGAACTGTGAAGGCACGGAATTGTTGCTAAGGCCAGTAACCGGTCACAATGATTCTTCTATGTGGACAGACAGTTGCGAATGGGAACGAAGAGGGTCGGTAGGCAGATGGAACAAATCTGTCTGCCGATTTCTTATAATATTCTGCGAAATGAATATCGCTGTAATAAGAATGTATGTAGGATGACACTGAGCCTGCATTTCTTGACATTTCCTCTTTAAAGTAGTAAAGTGGCGGTAACATGACATTTCGTATAGGTTATGAGGAAAAACAAATGTGCAGAGATCTGTTGTTGGTTATCGATATGCAGAATGTATATGCAGAGGGTGGACAGTGGTATTGTCCCCATTCTGCAGGTGCGTCGGAAAATATCCTTCGAATTCTTGAAAAGAAGCAGGAAACGATGGATGTGATCTTTACCGAATTTCGAGCTTCGGAGAACCCTGAGGGTGTCTGGAAGCAATACAATCGAGAAAATGAACAAGTTAATCAGGATTCACGGGCAAATGAGTTGATGGAGGTTTTCCGGGATGCGATGGAAAAATATCCTCTGTATACCAAGTCTGTGTATTCTTCGATGGCAATTCCGGAGGTGCGAGAGGCGGCATTCAGATCTAATCAGGTAGTGATTTCCGGTGTGGTAGCAGAGTGCTGCGTGCTGGCTACCGTAATGAGTCTCATTGATGCGGGAATCCCGGTAATCTATCTGACAGATGCCGTTGCCGGAATTGATTCTGACACAGAAGCTGCTGTGGAATTGGTGCTGGCAGGACTGGAGCCATTGCACGTGAGACGGATGACAACAGAAGAGTACTTGACGGAATTAAGGAAGCAGCAAAGCGAATTGTGAATATCCGCTTGACGGAATTAAGCAAGCAGCGAAGCGGATTCTGTATATCCGCTTTATGAGTAAGAAGGGTAAGGAACAGTTATGACAGTCGTGCGTATATTGGGAATCGGTGTGGCCACAATGGATATCTATGTAGATCGAAAGAAAATGTATCCGGGCGGTAATGAGTACAATGTGGCCTGCAATGCCAGACAGCTGGGGGCAGAGGCAGGATTCCTGGGAGTTTTCGGAAATGATGCAGCAGGTCGGATTCTGGAAGATACTTTGAAAGACCAGAAAGTGGATGTGTCACGTTGTCACCATGAGACAGGATCCAGCGGGTACAGTCTTGTTCGGCTGCTGGAGAACGGTGACCGGGAGTTTCTGGAGTGGAATCAGCAGGGAGTGACAGATCTGTATCCCATCGGCTTTGATGAGGAGGAGATCAAGTATTGTCGAAGCTTTGATGTGGCTTCTCTGGGAAGATGTGCCAGCGTGAGCTATGAAAAAATCTGTCAATTGGCAGAGGCGGGAATTCCCATCTGCTACGATTTCCATGCCATCTTTGGAGAAAAAGAACTGCAGCGGTATGCACCTCGCACGACGTACGCTTTCTTTTCCTGCAGTCATCTGACAGATCAGGAGATTCGAATGACACTGCAGAGAGCGGTCGATCTGGGATGTAAGATAGCGATCGGTACAAGGGGAGTGGATCCGGTGATTGCTTATGATGGACATCAATTCTATGAGCAGGAAACCTGTCGCGTGAAGGCTACGGATGCTTTGGGAGCCGGAGATTCTTATATCGGAGCTTTCCTGACTTTCTATCTTGGATTTATGAAGGAAGGAACATTGTCTCAGGAGGAAATGATTCAGCGTTCTCTGAAACAGGCAGTGGAACACTCGGCAACCGTGGTAGTAAAAGAAGGAAGTATCGGAGTCGGATACGATGTAGATCCGAACAAGCTGGATGAAGTTATTAATATGCGCTGAAGCAAGGATTCTTGTTCTGATATGATTTTTCTTTTGGAAAATGAGAGACAAATTTCATGCGCATTTCAAATAGAGGATGATTTACAGGGATACGGAGGAGATTAATGAGATATGTGATTGGGGACATTCATGGATGCCATAAGGAATTTCATGAACTGCTGGACAAGCTTTGCCTCTCCGAAGAAGATACGTTGTATATTCTGGGAGATGTCATGGATCGCGGACCGGAACCGCTCAAGGTACTGCAGGAGTTGATGAGAAATCCGAATGTAATTTATTTGCTTGGCAATCACGATCTTGCATTTTATCTCATGATGAAACGGTTGGCAGTAGAAGTTGTGGAAGAAAATGTGGAGAGTCAATTGGACGCAGATATTCTTCTGGATTTTCTGCAGTGGTCTATGGACGGCGGTGCCGTATCCGCACAGCAGTTTCGACACCTTTCAAAGGAAGAGCGAGAGGAGATTCTTTCCTATCTGGAAGAGGCTGACCTGTACGATGTGCTGGAAGATGGAAAGAAACGTTATATTCTGGTTCATGGGGCACTTGGAAATTTTTCTGAAGAGAAATCATTGGATGAGTATGAGATTTCAGAACTCATAGAGGATCGCATGGACTACAGTCGAAGGTATTTTGCGGATCCGGATACCTATATTATTACCGGACATACGCCTGCGACTCATATTTCCGGATGGAAAAAGCCGGAAGTTTATCAAAAACACGGCCATATTGCGATGGATACCGGGTGCGTAGGCACCGGCATTCTTGCAGCATACTGTATCGAAACTGGTGAGGTCATTTACAACAAATAGTTTGAAAAATGTTTGGCTTTCTGATATTCTAGGTAACTGACAGCAAATGAACAAGCAGAATAGAATGGGAGAGAAAAAGAAGAATGATTGAAATCAGAGTAAAAATCAGCTCAATCAACGAAATTGAAACATTCAAAAACATCAGTGAGACCTTTGAAAGCGACGTTTATCTTTCTGCAGGAAGATACTATGTGGATGCAAAATCCTTACTAGGAATTTACAGCCTGGATTTGAATCTTCCACTTACTCTGGTAGTT
>JAUNAE010000296.1 GCA_030527765.1 Eubacteriales bacterium | reverse complement strand
TTTTTATTTGTTGGAGATTGAAAGAAACTATAGCGTAGAAAACGCCGGATTACAGCTAATCGTGCCAACCGCTACCTGCAAAGCTTCTGCTTTTGGATAGCCGTAGATTCCGGAAGAGATCAGTGGAAACGCTACCGTCTCACATCCATGTTCCTTCGCAAGCTGCAGGGATTTATGATAGCAGGAAGTCAGTAACTCTTTCTCATGATGAGCACCACCATTCCAGATTGGTCCGGGAGTATGGATCACGTATTTTGCCGGGAGTTCGTATGCTCCTGTTATCTTTGCATCACCGGTTTTACAACCATGAAGAGTTTTACATTCTTCCAATAACTTCGGACCGGCTGCTTTATGTATTGCACCATCCACACCGCCACCGCCAAGGAGTGATTCCTTGGCGGCATTTACGATGGCATCCACTTTCATTTTTGTTATATCATTACGGACAATATGTAATGGCATCCTATCTTTCCTCCTGTCTCTTAATCCATTCCATGATGACATTCACCACATATTCCTGCTGCTGATTCGTAAGCGCTATCCCTTTTGGAATGTTATGCCATTTTTCCAAGCAGCCTCTGCAACATGTCGCCGTTGCGTGCTGTGCCACAAACACCGGATGACCTCGCATCGGTGTCTGCTTACCATCATTTTTCGGTTCTGCAGCTGACAGCCGTTGCTCCACAATATCTGCCGCATGACTGCGAATCATGTCCATTCCCTTTTCACGGACGTAGGCTCTGTCGTTTGTTTTTAATGTAAAGCTGCTGCGAAATTTGGACTGTGCAAGACGCTCAAACAGATTGCCCTGATAGGCGGCCGGTTCTTCCTTCACCATATGAATCTGGGTGCCGCCTTTGTATGTAATAACTTTATGCTTCTCGGTCGGCTGTTTTGAATCCGGAACCCTTTCCTGACTGCCCTTTGTCTGTGATTCCATGCCCGGAAGCGTACTACGTACTTCCTTCTGGATTCTCTCTGCCAGCTTCGTGTTTCTCTCAGTAGTGGTCTCATTCTTAATGGCATAGAAAATGGCTTTCTTCTCTCCGATGAGAACCAGCACTTTCTTCGCACGGGTCACTCCGGTATAGAGCAGATTTCTCTGCAGCATAACAAAGTGGCTCATGGTAAATGGCATAACCACAATAGGATATTCCGACCCCTGAGATTTGTGAATGGTTGTGGCATATGCCAGTACCAGCTCATCTAATTCCGATACATCATAGACCACATCTCTGCCATCGAAATTGACGGTCAGCTCCCTCTCTTCCGTATCAACGTTTGTGATTCTTCCGATATCTCCGTTGAATACTTCTTTATCATAGTCGTTACGGATCTGCATGACCTTATCGTGAAGACGGTACTGTGTCGCACCTCGTCTTAAGAATTGATCGGAAGGATTCATTGCCGCCTGCAGAATCTGATTCAGGTTGGCCGCACCACAGATTCCTCTCTGCATTGGCGTCAGCACCTGAATATCATTCACCGGATCCACATGATAATATCTCGGCAGATTTTCTGTGCAGTATTTCACTAAGAGATCCACCACCTCTTCATTTGTTTCCCTGCCTGCAAAGAAGAAATCCGAATCCTTTCCGCCTCGCATATCAATCGATTCGCCTTTGTTGATGCGATGGGCATTCATGATAATCTTGCTGCCCTGTGCCTGACGGAAGATTCTGGTCAATCGAACAACCGGGACAACCTCGGAAGCTATGATATCCCGAAGAACATTTCCTGCACCCACACTTGGAAGCTGATCGATATCTCCCACCATAATCAGTGTCATATGCTCCGGTATTGCCTTAAGAAGATTGTACATCAGCATGATGTCGATCATGGAGCACTCATCCAAGATCAGAACATCACCCTCCAGTGGTTTCTCCTCATTCTTCTGGTATCCCTCCGGCGGTTTGTATTCCAACAGACGGTGAATGGTCTTCGCCTCCATGCCGGTAGCTTCCGACATTCGCTTCGCTGCTCTTCCCGTAGGCGCTGCCAGAATGATCCTGCTTCCTGCCATCTTATAAGCAGATATGATGCCCAGCGTTGTTGTTGTCTTTCCTGTTCCGGGACCTCCTGTCAGCACCATAACCTTAGATGAAACCGCAACTTTTATTGCTTCCAGCTGCACCTCATCATAAGTAATGTCGGATGCACTTTTTATTTTGTTCAGCACACGCTCTGCATCCAGTTTTACCTGCCTGTCCGATACCATCAGCTTCTGCAGTCTCTTCGCACATCCCTGCTCAGAGAAGAAAAATGGCGGCAGATAAATTGCCTCTTCATCTCGAATCACATCGTCGGTGCGAAGCATTTCATCCAGTGTAACTTCCAGTTCTGCTTCTTCCACTTCCAGCAGTTTTGTCGCTGTTTCAATGAGCTGTTCTCTCACAGCATAACAATGACCATTTTCGGATAATTTGTTTAAGGTATAGAGAATTCCACTGCGTAATCGGATGAAACGATTCTTATCAATACCCAGCTTTTCAGCAATGGTATCCGCTGTCTTAAAGCCAATGCCCCAGATATCATCCGCCAGACGATAGGGATTCTCCGTCACGATGTTGATACTGTCACTGCCATAGGTCTTAAAGATCTTGGTGGCATGAGCAGTGCTCACTTCATGTCCCTGTAGGAACAGCATAATATTCTTGATCTCTTTCTGTTCCACCCAGCTCTTTTTGATCCGTTCCACACGCACCTTACCAATTCCCGATATCTCAATCAGTTTGTCCGGTTCTTCTTCTATTACATCCAGTGTATCCTTGCCAAATTTCTCTACAATTTTTCTGGCAAATTTCGGCCCCACGCCCTTGATCAGACCGGAACCAAGATATTTTTCAATTCCATATACAGTAGCCGGAAGTGTTTCTTCAAACTTCTGAACCGTGAATTGCTTTCCGTATTTTGCATCCATCTTCCAGAAGCCTTCCAAGAGAAGAACAGACCCCACATGGGTATCCGGCATCGTTCCTACCACCGTTACCAGATCGGTTGCGTTCTTGACAGCTACTTTCAGAACCGTATATCCATTTTCAGCATTCTGGTAGGTGATTCTTTCCACCACACAGCGCAAACGATCCATTCTGCGTCACCCCTTTATTCAGAATTTATCTTAAGGTTTCACTCTGACTTTATTTTGTTCCGGACTCTTCCGGAACAAACTCCACAACATCATCCAATTTGCAATCTAATGTGGTACAGATTTTTTCCAGAATGTTAAGGCGTATATCCTCATTCTTTCCCATCTTCGCCATTGCATTTGTGCTGATTTTTGCCAGGTTCGTCAGCTCTGTCTTGCTCATATTTCTATCTGCAAGCATCTTCCATAATTTGTTGTAGCTGATTGCCATATGACTTTCACCTCGTCTTTAATAACAAACAATAAAAAATTCCTTCCAAACTTCCTTAGTTCTATTATATTGTGTATCTTGAGCTTTGCAAGATACAATATCTTCTTTATGTACGAATGCAGAAATCTCTGCATTCTATCTAGCTTTTTCTTTATTTTTCTGTTCATGCTGCTTCTGCTTTTCTTCATCTTCCAACAGTTTCTGCACAATTGTATCTGCCACCTGCCAATCTTTGGACTCTCGCTTCAGCTTCTTATATTCCGAATAATTCTTTTTCTTTCGTTCCAGAATCTCAGAATATGCAGCACTCAGGTCTTTGATCCTTGGCAATTCCTTAAGTTCCGGATGAACTTTCATATATTCATCAAATGCCTGTTTTGCCGCTCTTCTTTTTGTCAGAAGTTCTCTATGCTCTTCAAAAAAATCCTGGTTATAGCCGGATGCCTTATACTCACCAAACACCTTTCTTGCCTTCTCATAATTGATCTTATGTGTTCTAAGAATTGCAATCTCCTGCAAGAGGTCTTCATCTGCCTTCACTGATTCCAACAGCTGATCCTGCCTTTGTGATAGGCTACTTGCTTTTTCATGAAGCTCTGCAGCACTTTTGATTCCCTGTTCTTCCATGAACAACACAGCTTTTGCCATTTGCTTCAGGTTGAATCCCTTTGCCCATTTAACGTAGCCACCGCCTTTTCCGCCTTGCATCTTCTCCTGAATATCAATGAGGAAGGACATTCCATCATTCTTATGAATCTGCTGACTGATGGATCTGGATCGTGACTTTCTCTGGCGTTTCGGAGTATAGACTTTTCCAGCAGTAACAACTGCAGTTAGCTCATCAAAAGAGTATCCTTCTCCCAGAGAGCGAAATCTGACAAATCGTTTCTGATTCTTTCCTCTGACTGCAGGATGTTTACCATCCTTATACTCATACCCAGCTTCCTGTAGCAGTTGTACAAGTTCCTGCATATCTTTTGGCTTCTGTGATAGTGCCTGATCGATGGCTGCACAGATTTCATCTCGATTGGATGTTTTCTCTGGATATACCGTTCTCTTACTTCGTTCTGCATAGGACTTTCTATGAATGATAGACAGTCCATGTTCAAAGCAGATCATGTCGCTGAGTCTTGCCATGGCAATTCCTGCAAAATAAAAATCCTTGAACTTTCTGGTACAGTCCAAGGTGGTCGAGTTGAATATGATGTGATTATGAATGTGCGCCCGATCTGTGTGAGTCGATACGATGAAGGCATGTTTTCCTTTCGTGAATCGCATGGCCAGTTCATAGCCCACCTTCTGCGCTTCTTCCGGAGTGATCTCTCCCGGCTTAAAAGACTGCCGAATCTGATACGCTATGATATCGCTCTTCTGTTTTCTGCCGGTGATATGCTTGTAATCCGGCGTTTTCTACGCTATAGTTTCTTTCAATCTCCAACAAATAAAA
>JAUNAE010000295.1 GCA_030527765.1 Eubacteriales bacterium | reverse complement strand
CCCTTCTTCTCTTTACGGTATTATCTATAACGTAGATTTATTTTTGGTTTCTCCAAGCCGCCCGAAAAAAGTAATTTTCGAATTACATTAAACTGGTCTTTCTTTCCTGCTGACACTACAAGCTTCCATTCTTCCGGAATAATCGGTAGATCCTCATAAATCCATCGGCTATACTTTTCGTCATAGCCTTCCGGAGAGGCATATTCCATCAAATGTCCCAGACACCAGGACACATAGCAGTCAGGTCCTTCCAAATAACCATCCTGTCTCTTATCTGCTCCCAAAACCTTTGCAATACTTGCTGCCACACTTGGCTTCTCTGCGATTACTAAATACATTTGAAATTACCTCCTTCGCTTAATGGAAAAAGGAGGCTACTCTATGTAACCTCCAACATGAAAAAAGTTTATTTTTTAATCAAAATCGTCTTCATCCTCGTAGACTTCATTCATATCGCCCGAAAGTTCAATACCTTCATCGTCAGAATCATCTTCCTCTGTACGAGGCTTATAAATTTTGAAATAGTAATATGCGCCTACTCCACACAGTGCCACCGCAAGAATAGCAAACATACCTGCGGCATTACCTGTTGCCGGCTTCTCTTCCTCTTTTTCTTCAGGCTTTTCTGTTTCCGGAGTAGTTGGTTCTACTTCCTTTTCCTCTAAGACAACACCCGGATTTGCAGTCACAACAGAAGAACCGGTTAATGTGCCCTCATCCAAAAACTTGGCAAGATCGTTTTCATCAATCTGAGAGAGCATATATACATTTTCTGTATTCGCACTTCGGTCAATAATCACATAAAAAGTGTTATTGTTTTTCGTCTGAATCGTAAGAAATTCCTTACTAGAATCATCCGTAATATCATCCTGAAGCTGGGCATTACCCGGTACTGTAAATGCACTGCCATCTGTATTTGGTGCTTCTTCTGTCTCCTCTGGTAAAACAGCTTCTGTTTCTGTTACCGTCGGTTCGGCTTCCGTCTGTGTCTCCGCAGTAGGATCCACATAGGCAAAGGCAGTCACACCTCCTACTGTTGTCATGATTGCAGACACCATTAGTGTAGCAATCAATTTAGCCATTCTCTTCTTCATATGAAAAGTCCTCACTTTCTGATGCCTGCTGCATCTGTTCTCCATCAAAAAGGGAGCCCTCCTCTGAATCACCAGATTTGAACTCCCCGTCCGCTGTAAATATAATACTTCCGTCCTGAATGCCATTGAGCAGATCAAATAACTGATGGCTGTCGAGCTTCATACTGCGAATACTCTTGATCATCTCGTTATTCTCTTCCTGCTTCAGAGCCGACTGAACGCCTTTCAGATATTGCTGTAATTCTGATATTTTCTTCTCTGTCTTTTCAATCTCATCCAGGTATCGTTTGATACGTTTATTCAAAAATACTCCTCCTTCCTGCAGGCTTTCCTCTTATGGCAGACGGCCAAAACAAAGGAAATGCTCCTGCCAATATGATGTGTTAATGTTGGAATAATGGATTGGATCCCCGCAATGGATCATCATTCCATTCCCGACGTAGATTCCAACGTGGCTAGCTCCACTCGTGTTATAGGTCTTCTGGAAGAAAATCAGATCTCCAGGTTTTGCCTGTGAAGGTGGTACATAAGTACATACACCTCTGAGTCCATCTGCTGTAAGTCGTCCGTAATTCCATCCATTTCCACAGTGATTTACTACCCAGGATACATATCCGGAACAGTCAAAGCTTGTGGATGGACTAGCACCACCCCATACATATGGATATCCCAGATATTTTTCTGCTTCCGTAATCATTTTACGGAATCTTTCATCTGTAAGTGCCTCTGGTGGAATTTCATAACTCATACCATCTCCGGCTGCGCCGCTTGAGATCGTATTAACATCCCACAGATAGTCCCTGTTACCGAGTGTCGTATTCAGAGCATCATACAGAATCTGCTGTTCGTCTGTAAGATTAGCTCTTGCAACAACGTCAAATCCACTATTGGTCAAGGTTACTGTAAATATCTTCTTTGTGGATGTCGATGTAACCTCAATCTCCTGACTTCCATTGGAATCAGCCAGATAGGCTTCCCAGGTCTGATGGCCATGAGCACTTGCCGCAGAATGGCTGTCATAATATACGTCAAAATCAACACCATAACGTGCAAAAGCACCGGTATCCTCAACCGTATATTCCACACCATTCATAACAACCTTGGTACCCATAGGTACCGTTGGATTATTGGCATCTACTGCGATCGTATGATTAGCAGTAGGATAAGCGCCACTCGCCGTAGGTCCACCTGACCACTGTCCACAACAGATCCGGCAATTACAATAACCACTGGTAACAACCTGTCCTAAGGACTCGCCAACTCGAACTGTTCTCGTTTCTGTTACAGTTTCTGTCCTATGGCTTGTACTTAACGAGTACTGTGCTTCAAATAGTGCCTGGATTTCTCCTGCGACATCTGCATATTTAAAACCACCATATTTTGCCGTCAGATATGAAATCAGATGATACGGATTATGAGATATCTCACTGACATTGTACTGATACTCGTCATAGCCTGGATGCGAAGATTCTATACTGTTGATCTGCCGGTTAAGTGCTGCCTCTAATGCCGCATATGCATTTTCAGCCGCGTAAATATCCTCATCTGTACTCGGATAGGTGGTGATACCTATTACAGAACCACCGCCCTGAATCGATGCAGAACAACTGGAAATCGAAATAGCAATGATAACAAATAATAGTGCAAAGATACCTACTCCAAGCAACAGACTTCTGCTTCGAATCAATAATTCTTTGGCAGCTCTTTTCGCTTTGACAGTAATACTTTCCTGTACAACTGCATTTGCACCTTGTCCCACAACAACCTCACCGCTTCTGGCCACCTTATAAGCATCCTTATATCGCTTACGCTGAAAAAATCGATTCATCTCTTTTCTCTGGGCAGCCTTTTTTGCAGCTTCTTTGGAATTAACTGCTGATTTTACTCTCTCCGCAGCTTCTCCCGACAGTTCGACATCATTCGCGCCAAACTTTAAACGATCTGTCACTTCATCAGCATCAGACATTTTTAATCTGCCACGTCGACCCTGGGTTCGATTTGATTTTAACTGAGCATTACGTAGACTCCTCGCTGTATCCTCAGCTGCTAATTCTACCGCCGAAGCACCATCAACTGCGGCATTCTCATCCATATCGTCCTTGAAACGACCTCTGACATAACCTGCAGTCATGGATACTGCGGCTCCGGCGGCTTTCTTTCCAATCCCCATTCCGGAACCTTTGACCATATCACCGCCTTCATCATCAAAAGATAATCGACCTGCCTTCTTTTGTTCTTCTGTAAGACGTTTCCTCATCTGCTTCTTTTTCATAGCAGACTTCTGCTCTGATAGATTTTCAGCATCCGGTGTCATCTCATGTGAGCGAAGTTTTCGGCTATAACCGCTATCTCTTGCTTCAGACAGGTTATCGGCAACTTCTTCTTTGTCCGATACTGCTGATTTCTTATGCATACCCGCATAATTCATCAGACGTCTTTGCGATGCCCTGCCGGTTCCAGCTTCTTCTGTTCCGACTCCATCTCTCCCATTTTCTTCTGGGCCAATATCCATCTGATCTACAGGAGCATCTCTGGAGCGGATTCTTTCTTCCGCTTCAAGGCCAGACTTATCACGATATTTCTTATTTCTTTTGTCTGCAGAATCCTCTGAAGCAGTATTTACATGTCTGTGATCCAGAGACATTTCAAAGCTTTTTGACGGTCGGCCTTCTCTATCAAGCTTACTGATATTTTTTACAGAGCCATCATGGAGGTTTTCCTCCGTCAAACCATCTCGGGTCATCTTCTGGACGGTTTTATCCTTGCCGGTAAATTCTTTTCCTGCCATTTCCTTCACCCCCTTCCTTTTATCCTCTGGTATGGATTACATGAATTTATAGCTTGTATCCAAAAGCAGTTTTTCCCATCTAAGAAGCGTCTTCTCACACTCCTCAAGATTGTATTTGCATTCATCAACCATATCCTCAGTCACCTTGGTTCCCTCTTTTGCCTGCTCAAGATAAGCAATTGCCATACTTGCAGTTAAAGCTGTAGCATATAACGAATTCACTAACTGAACGCACATACGCTGATCATTCGGCATGTTCAGTTCGGCCTCCGCATTACGCAGATGACGATGAAAATCTTCTCTGTCAATCACATACGTTTTTTCCTTCTTATACTTGATATACTTCTGCATTTTTCTTCCTCACTTCCAAAAAATAAAAGCCACTTACCGCAGATAGCAGCAAATGGCTCATTCACATGTTCCTTATTCAATTTTCTTTCCTACAACAACCATGCGTCCATTCTTATGAGAATATTCACAGGTTGATAACGTGATCAGCTTCTCTCCAAAGAAAGCTGTAACACCCGTGTCATAATATGATCTTTTTCGACATTCCTCGACATATTTCGCATACTCCAGAGCATTTTCAGCCTTAGAAAAATCATAATAAGCAAAATCTGTACCTGTATATACTGGTACTGCAAATGTCGCTATAACCTGGTATTCTTCATTTCCATGAAGCGTTTTCAGTTCAATCATCGAATATTCATGATAGAATTCCTCCGACTTGAACTTTTCCAGATCAGCAAACATGGTACCCCTGTTCATGTGATGACCGTAAATAATCAGATTATCAGATTCTTCTGGATCACATATTTCCGCCAGGTATGGTGTGCCGCTGTAATCGTATTCCTTATAAAAGTTACGATGTAGATAATACTCCCTTTCCTCCGGATGATACATGACTGGATAATCAATCGCTGTCCCTTCGATA
>JAUNAE010000294.1 GCA_030527765.1 Eubacteriales bacterium | reverse complement strand
AGATCCGATTGTATCGGATATCAATGATAGTATTGTAGTTGGGTTGGATAAGCCATTGAAACTATTTCGGAATTATTTTTATCCATTTTCCGTTTATGGTGCAGGAACGACCTTTGCAAATCCACTTCCGACACCATATGTAGAAGGAGATGTGCGATGGGTGCCATCTGGTTGGATGATGGTTGGTGGTTCTAAACGCCAGACAAAATGGAAAATCGGTTCTTCCAGTGGATTGAACGCAAAAAAAACGATTCCAATTAACATCTATCTCCAGAAACAGGTATTTGCGGATGGAAGATGGACGCTCGCAGGAGAAGGCTGCATTGAGCAGAATGTATACACAACAACGTATACGACGGAAGAGGAGAATGAAGCATACACTGGGACAGTGAACAGCGATGGTACATACAGTTACAGTCTGCCGTCTCCGAAATTCCGTCTGGAGCCATCGACAACGGGTGTTAAAGTCTCATGGGATTTGATTCCCGGAGCAGAAAGATACCGGGTATTTTACAAGGAGACCCAGAATGGTACATGGATCAATGCGGGAAGCACAAAGTCCAACAGTTTCATCAAGACTGGTCTGACCAGCGGAAAAACCTATTATTTTACTGTTCGGTGTTTGGCATCTTTCAGTGAAGAGTATACCAGTGAGTATGACAAAAAGGGCAAAAGTATTTGCTATATTGCACCGCCTTCCATCAACTCTGCATCTCTTACAACAACGGGCATAAAGTTATCATGGAGTGCAGTGGCAGGTGCACCAAAATATCGCGTGTTCTATAAACTTTCCGGTGCTAATTCCTGGACGGTTGCGGGAGATACGACAAGTTTGAATTATACAATTAATGGACTCTCTTCCGGAAAGACTTATGTATTTGCCGTAAGATGTGTGAACGCAGCGGGAACCTCTTACGTAAGTGATTATTTCACAAAAGGCAGGAGCAAGCGATTTGTCAAAGCACCGGTATTATCCGGTGTGAGTGCCGCAACAAGTGGTGTGACCGTGAAATGGGCGGCATCTCCAGGAGCAGTGAATTACCGGGTATTTTATAAACTTGCAGGGGCATCGAAATGGACGAAAGCTTCAGATACGGGAAAGACGAGTTATACTGTGACCGGTCTTACCTCCGGCAAGACCTACGTCTTCACCGTTCGCTGCTTAAACAAAGAAGGAACAGACTTTACCAGTGCCGTGAATTCTGCAGGAAAAACCTTATTGTATCTGGCAGCACCGACGGTATCTGCATCACAGGCATCCAGAGGCGTGAAAGTTTCCTGGAGCAAGGTTTCCGGTGCGGAAGGATATGATGTGTATCGCAAAATATCCGGAGAAACGTGGACAAAGATCAAGAGAATTTCCGGTGGAACGACCGTATCATACACAGACAAAACCGGAAAACCGGGAACCAGATATTATTATACGATTCGAGCGTTCAAAGGAAATGTGAATAGTGCTTACAAAACACCGGGGGCATCTGCAGTGGCAAAAGCATCGTATTGAGTACAATGGGTGAATGTAAAAATGTAAAAAATCCATATGTAAAACTGCAAAACAGGAGTGAGAAAGCGGATGACGTAGAGTTGTCCGCTTTCGCTTTGTATAAATTGCTTTTCCGAGGTTATGCAGGTATAATTAGAGGTAATAAGATCAGAATTTCCGGGAAAGGCAGGAAGTGTATGAAAAAAAGATTTCTTGAAAAAACGAGTGCTTTTATATTGGCAGGTATCATATGTTCCACAAGTGTACCGTCGACTCTGATGGCAGAAGAACTGACAGATGGAACGGAGAGTGTTCTTGAGTATGATAATAGTTTTAGTCAGGATGATATTCTAATGGATCAGAATGAGAATCCGACTGTCGAAAATGAGAATACAATTGTAGAAAACGAAAATAATGTTACCGTAGGAAGTTCAGATGAGTTTTCAGAACCGGAGCAGCAGGGGAGCTTGCTTTTGCCTGAAGATAACGATTCGACAGAGCTTCTTCTGCCGGAAAACCCGGAGAATTCTAACGAAGCAGATCCGGATGAGAATTTGGATGAAGAAATCACGGGAGATGAAATCACCGGAGAGGATGTGGAGTCTGTAGAGGCAGATGACTCTCCTGTAATTAAGAGTGGTACCTGCGGTGAATATCTGAACTGGACGCTGACTGAGAGCGGAACACTGCGGATCACAGGACAAGGAGCTATGATAGATTGGGAGTCGGCAGATGATGTAGTTTGGAAAGAGAATAGCGAGTCTGTTTCCTCAATTATTATAGAAAAAGGTGTTACAAGTATTGGCAGCTGGGCATTCTTTGACTGCAAAAATGTGAAGAGCGTTTCTATCCCGGATAGTGTGACGAGAATTGGAGAGCACAGCTTTTGCCTTTGTACGAATATGGAACAAATAACCATTCCGAATAGTGTCCAAATCATCGAGAACAGTGCATTTAAGGACTGTTATAAGCTGAAGAATGTAACAATTCCCGGAAGTGTGAAGAGTGTTGAAAAATATGCTTTTGAGAATTGCTACGATCTTGAAAGCATAGTGATTTCCGAGGGTGTGAGACAGATTGGACGGCAGGCTTTTTGCCGTAGCAAAAGTCTTAAGAGTGTGGTGCTCCCATCCGGTCTTGAATCTATAGAATACGGGCTGTTTTGGGAATGTGAGAGTCTTGAGATCGTCTATATCCCGGAGGGAGTATCAGAGATTGCAACATATGTATTCTGGAAATGCAGTGCGCTTCGGGAGATTCAGATTCCGGAGGGAGTCTATCATTTGGGAGATTGGTCTTTTGGATATTGTACAAGTCTAACTTCAGTGACATTGCCGGAATCTTTGAAAGAGATTGGAGGTAACCTTTTTTGGAGATGCAAAAATCTGCGCAATGTCAACATTCCGCAGAATGTAGAACGTATTTCCGGAGCGGCTTTTATGGGCTGTGAAAGTCTCACTGTAATGAAACTTCCGGATACCGTTACCTGGATAGGCGAAAATGTATTCAGAGAGTGTTACAATCTTACTTATGTAAATATTCCGAAGAACATCACTTGTATTCAGCTGGGGACATTTTGGGATTGCCGAAAGATCAAAAATATTACAATCCCGGCGAGCGTAACAACGATTGAGGAATATGCATTTGCCGGATGTAACAGCCTGACGGGTGTTTTCTATACAGGAACCCGTGAGCAATGGAACCGCATTAAGATCGAAAGAGAAAATTGGCTGGATACGAAGACCATTCATTATCGTTCTTTACAGGCACCGGTGCTGAGTGTGAGCAATGATATGAAGGGCGTAAAGGTTTCATGGAAAGCCGTATCCGGTGCCAAACGCTATCGTATTTTTTACAAAGAAGCCGGAAGTGAAGACTGGATCAAAGCCGGAGATTCCACAACGACCAGCTATGTCAAAACAGGGCTTCAAAGCGGAAAAACCTATTGTTTTACTGTCCGCTGTGTCAGCGAAGACGGAATAGAATACATCAGCGAATACAATGTGAGTGGTAAAAATATTCGATATATTGCCGCACCGGTGATCAAGTCTTTGAAACTGACGACAACGGGAATTCAGATTGCCTGGAACAGCGTTCCGGGTGCGGAAAAATATCGCGTATTTTATAAGATGTCAGGAGCATCAAGCTGGACAAAAGCCGCAGATACAAAGGATTCAGGTTTTAAAATAAATGAACTGAATTCCGGCAAAACCTATGTCTTCACGGTACGTTGTGTGAACGAAAGCGGTACAGCGTTTACCAGTGCGCACGATGCGGCCGGAAAGACTATGCGCTATGTGAAGGCGCCGGTCATTACCGGGGTATCAAATGGAACCACGGGAGCCACTGTGAAATGGCAGGCTTCTCCTGGAGCAAATCATTATCGTGTATTTTACAAGATTTCAGGGACAAACAGTTGGACGAAGGCAGGAGATGTGAAGGGAACAAGTTATACCGTCAAGGGGCTCACCTCCGGCAAAACTTATGTGTTTGCAGTGCGCTGTCTGAATAACGCAGGAACCTCTTTTACAAGTAATTATTATACGGCAGGGAAGAAACTGACGTATCTGGATATGCCGAAGGTTTCTGTATCCTACGCAAAAACAGGAATCAAAACAGCATGGACGAAGGTTGCAGGGGCAGAAGGATATTATGTGTATCGAAAGATGTCCGGCGGGAACTGGACCAAGATCAAAACGATTTCCTCTTCCCAATTTTCCCATGTTGATAAAGCAGTTACATCAGGAACGAAATATTTCTATACAGTCAGAGCATATAAGGGAGGCACAATGAGCGGCTTCAAATCCGATGGAGCCCAGATTGTAGCAAAATAAGCAGCAAATGAAAGAGCAGATGTGGAATGGATAGTATATTTACAAAACTTCGGTTGTTACTGGCCGGCATTTTAGGAGTGGCACTGTTGGCGGTGCTTGGCATATCCGGTTTTTTTGAGTATCGTTATGTCATGGCAAATCGCTATATGGAAAAGGAACAATATGAGAAAGCCTATACTGCCTTTCAAAAGATTCCACAATTCAGAGACTCGGAAGAACTCGCAGTAGAAAGCTATTATAAAATGGCCAATGCCTGCATGCAAACAGAGGAATACGACAGTGCGGAATATTATTTTCTGCAATTGGGGGAGTATAAGGATTCTAAAGATCTGTTCAAGGAGGCTTATTACCGGAAAGCAGGAAAGTGGCTGCAGGAGGAACAGTATTCTTCCGCAGCCTATGCTTACAAGAATCTCAAAGATTACAAAGATTCCCGGGAACTTTATTACAGCGTGTTTTATGAACATGGTGTTAAAGATTTGCATGATCAGAAGTATTCTTCGG
>JAUNAE010000293.1 GCA_030527765.1 Eubacteriales bacterium | reverse complement strand
AACCTGTGGATCATTTTTTATATCAAGTGTGCAACTTCATTTTACAATCGGCGATCAAAATTGTCCCGATGAAAAACGTTGTTATTAACTACGTCGTTCAGGAGGGTGAGGGAACGGTTACCAATCCGTCAAACAAAAACAATCCGGTACAGAGAGGCTATGAACATTTTAACCCCTCAACCGGAAAGGCAATCGGATCCACAGCGACGCCTGCAGAGAACTGGGACTTCGAGGGCTGGTATTCAGATCCCGAGTTGACGCAGAAGGTCAGCGGTGATAATAAATATGTTCCGTCGACGCCGAGCGGCGGATGGCCCGAGGGAGCAGATTACACCTATTATGCGAAGTTCGTTCGGAAAAACATGGATGTGACCGTCACCAAAAATGTCGAGGGTAACATGGGAGATACTTCGAAAGAATTCTCATTTACACTCACAGATGCAGACGGAAACGAAACACCGTTCAATTTGTCGAACGGAGCCAGCCGGACATTTGAGAATTTGCCGATCGGTTCCGTGATCACGATCACAGAGAGAGGAGCGGAGGACTATGTTACATCCATTACCTACGGAAATGACACAGTCAATGCAAAGACACAGACCATTACGCTCAAAGAGGGAACAAATACAATTACTGTGACGAACTCCAAGGACGTCGACCCGGATACAGGTGTTTCGACTGATTCAGCTCCGTACGGCATGATCCTGGGACTGCTTGCCATCGCCGGCGGCCTCTTGATCATCTGCAGACGCAGAAGAGTACTGTAAGACCGGAGGGGGCAGGATGAGAGAGAAACCGCAGAAAGAAAAGGTTCAGGCAGAAAAGCAGCCTGAGATAGATCGCACAAAAGACAAAGCTCCTGACGGCGAAGGTATCAATGCCGCACATGCGGAGATGCTGAATTGGATGAAAAAAGTCAAGTTCAGAAAGGCGATGTTTGGCGGCGTAGATGAAAGCGATGTCTGGAGAAAGCTGGAAGAACTGAATAACCTGTATGAGGCAGCGCTCCTTTCTGAGAGAACACGATACGATACTTTACTTCAGGCATATGCCAAGACGGCAAATGGCCGGATGAATGAGTATAAAAAGAACATGCAATCGCTTCAGATGGAAATCTCCGATTTGGAGAAACAACTGAAAGAATCTGACAGGAAATGACGGGGGTGAGGTTATCGAGAAAAAAGAACTAACAGCCTCACAGATTATCCGGCGAAGAAGGATATCCTGCGAAGTCAACAGCGGCTACATCAGCCTGCTGATGAGAGTTTTGATAATTCTTGTGTTGGGATGGATCTTACTCAGTCAGGTTTTTCTGGTAACACAGGCACACGGGAACGAAATGTTTCCGGCAGTCAAGGACGGAGATCTAGTGATTGCATATCGTTTGCAGAACGAGTATCTCAAAAATGACCTTGTCGTATACACAGTGGACGGGGAGCGGAAAATCGGCAGAATTCTCGGCCGCGAGACAGACATCATAATGATGGATGATTCAGGATCCCTGACAGTGAACGGCACGACGCAGGCGGGAGAGATCCTATATCCCACCTACGCAAAAGAAGGAATAGACTACCCGTACACAGTACCAGCCGATTCCGTATTTGTTCTATGTGACTACAGAACAAACGGAAGAGACAGCAGAGACTTTGAGGCTATTCCGATGAGGAATGTGGAGGGAAAGGTGATCACCATACTCCGCAGAAGAGGGCTGTAGGCCCCGGTTAAATTAATTATTACTTTTGGAGATATCAAAAGTGTAATATGAATCAAATAATATTTTTAGGAGGAAATGAGAATGAAAAAGAAACTCTTGGCGCTGGGTCTTGCACTTGCTATGACTCTGGGAATGGGTACAGTGGCTTTCGCTGATACTTATATCGATGTAACAGAAGTTGATATTGAAAAGACCTATGAGCTTAAAGGCGAAGGCAAAAGCCCTGCTGAAACATTTGAGGTTGAACAGGTTGGCGAAGGCAAAGTTACAGACGGTGATGCAGAGTCTGCTCCGGCACTCGAATCGATTAGTAAAGTTGAATACGCAGAGGGTGCAGCCGGATCTGCTGATAAGACAGGAAAATTTACAGTTAAGCTTCCCAAATATGAAAAGACAGGTGTTTATGAGTACACACTTCAGGAAGTTGCAGGCACAACCGCTGGTGTTACATATCGTGCAAAAACGATGAAGTTAGTTGTAACAGTTGTTGAGGAGAATGGTCTGAAAAGAGTAGCAGCTGTTCATACAGAGGATGAGAACGGAGATAAATCCTATAAATTCAGTGACAACACTTACACAGCCAATACACTGAGCGTCTCCAAGAAAGTTACCGGTAACCTCGGTGACAAAAGTAAGGAATTCAAATTTACAGTTGTATTCAAAGCTCCTGATGGCAAAGATTGGACAAATGCAATTACAGTAAAAGCAGGCGGCGGCGAAGCTGCATATGAGATGGTAGGCAATACTGCAACATTCACTCTTAGCGACAGCGACACAATTACTTTCGAGAATATTCCCGCAGGTGTGAAATATGAAGTAACAGAGGATGATTACACCGGAGAGGATTACAAAACCACATACGATGATAATGAAAGTGGAACAATGGCTAATGAAGCAATCAGCACAACTGTTACCAACAATAAGGAAAAAGATGTTGACACAGGTATCAACCTTGACAACATGCCTTATATCGTGATTCTTGCTGTTGTAGTTGTAGCAGGTGCAGCATTCGTTGTTTCCAGAAGACGCAGATTTGAGTAATCACTGACTGAAGATTCTATCTGAAATAAAAAGCAGATCATATGCCGGCAGTTTTCCGGGACGGAGTTCCTCCGTTCCGGGGGCTGCGGCTAATTGATAAATTTTGTAACTGAAAACGGCTTTTCCTTGAAAGGCAAGAGAGATAATGGCACAAGGTATCCTAAAGCTCTTAAATGGTGTGGTTTCAACATTTATCGCCATTATCATTTGTATTCTCGCTGCATATTCCATATATGCACTCTGGGATAATAATCAGATCTATGCGGCGGCGGATGATGTGCAGGCTGACCTGCTTCAGATGAAACCGATCGTAGAAGAGGACGGCGGTGCTTCTTTTGAAGAACTGCTGAAAATCAACAAAGATGTGTGTGCATGGGTCACCCTGGACGGCACAAAAATTGATTACCCTGTCCTGCAGGGAGAAAATATCTTATCTTACATTAATACGGACGTCTATGGCAATTTTGCTTTGGCCGGAAGTATATTCCTGGATAATGATAACGATCCGGGATTTCACGATTCCTATTCTTTGATTTATGGTCATCACATGGCCGATCACAAGATGTTCGGAGATTTGGATCTCTACGAAGAAGAAAAATTCTTCAATGAAGATACGACAGGAAGTCTGATTCTTCCTGATCGAAGCTATAAACTCGAAATTTTTGCCACTCTGCTGATCTCCTCATCGGAGAATGCGATCTTTGATCCCGAGCAGTGGTTTACTGATATAGAAGGTTTAATGACTTTTACCGAGACGAATGCTCTGCTAATGCATCAGGATACGATGGAAGCGCTCAGAAACGATGAGAATCCTCAGATCGTTGCGTTCTCCACCTGTTCCAATGACTTTACAGATGCCAGAACCGTTGTACTGGCGAGAATGATTCCGGTCTCGCGATAATTATTAGGAGGGAGCTGCTATGAAAAGGCATGTTTATCGGAGAAAATTACCGCTTTTGCTTGTCCTGCTCTTGTGCATATCATTTTTTTCCATAACCGCATTTGCCGCTGAATCCGGCACAAATGCAGACACTGTGGAAATTCCGATAAGTGTAAAAGTTGAGGGAGAGACAGGAACATTGGACTCCGACATTCCCGAGGAGACCTATACATTTAAGGTCGAGGCTCTAAACGGCGGACCGACACCGAAGAACGGCGATGTACTGACCATTACCGGAGAGGGCAAATCCTCATTTATCTTTAATGTCGATCAGTTTGACCGGGTCGGAGAATATCAGTACAAAGTGACACAGGACGCTTCCGCACTCACGGGAGATAACAGCAAGTGCCATGATCGCGGTCATTATGACGATTCCATCTATTATGTGACAGTAACCGTCACCAATGGAGCAAACGACAAATTTGATATTGTTTTACACGCTTACAAGAATAGCCCCGGTGGAGATAAGGCGGAAGTTGAATATACAAATACCTATTCCCCGGTTCCGTATGACAGCCTGACGGTCAAGAAGACCTGGACAGACAACGGACAGAAGAGACCCACTGCTATTAAGGTCCAGCTTTTGGACGGAACAACAGTTATAGATACTGTTGAACTGACACAGAGCAATTGGACACATACCTGGGACAAACTGGACACATACGATGAGCATTCCTGGAGTGTAAAGGAAGTTCCCGTGGAAGGCTATAATGCCGAGTATTCCAAGGTGACGAACGGAACGATTACCATCCATAACATCGGAGAATCGAAAAGACATCCCTTCGCACCGAAGACAGGGGACAGTATGAACGCAGGACTCTGGCTTGGACTGCTTCTTATCTCCGGCGCCGGTCTGGCGGGATGCGCTCAGTACCTTGGACGTAAGAAGAATTCATAAGGTATCAATTCTATAATGAAATAATAAAAGCGATGGCAGGAATAACTGCCATCGCTTTTGTGGTCTTATGAGAAAAATCGTTACAACGAAGCAAGTATCGCAGAAAATTATGGAAATAGAAGAGTGATACAGGAAGTGAATTTGTAAGTACACAACACTGGCAACAAATTTTTCCGGTCTGATGAAATGATAAAATTTATATATTATCCCTCTGAAATAAATAATTAAT
>JAUNAE010000292.1 GCA_030527765.1 Eubacteriales bacterium | reverse complement strand
GGTGACTACGATCTCGGAGGCGGAGACGAAGTCTACTCAGAAGAATAACTACTCGAAATTATAATCAGACAGACAAAGAGCTATCGCGAGAATTTGCGATAGCTCTTTATGTAATATCGGATGAGAAAGGTGATACGATGAATACAAACGCAGTGACTGTGATGATACCGGCTTATCATCCCGGAGCAGAATTTGAGATATTGTTGAAACGACTTTCCGGACAGACCGTGATTCCGGAAGAAATTCTTGTCATCAACACGGATCAGAAGGGGTGGAATGAAAAATGGGAGGAAGAGTACCCCCTTCTTCGTGTGATTCATATTTCGAAGCGGGAATTTGATCATGGGGCAACAAGAAGAAGGGCTGCAGAGGAATGCCGGACAGAATATATGGTATTCATGACCCAGGATGCGATTCCGGGAGATCGTCATCTTCTGGAAAATCTCCTCAAGGCACTGGAACAGGAGAAGGAGATTGCAGCGGCCTACGCAAGACAGCTTCCGAGAAAAGACTGCAATTTGCTGGAACGACTGACAAGAGTATTCAATTATCCGGAAAAATCCCATGTGAGATATGAGAAGGATACGGCCAAGTACGGAATTAAAACATATTTTTGTTCGAATGTGTGTGCAGCGTACAAAAAGTCTGTGTACGAAGCACTGGGAGGATTTCCGGAGAAGGCGATTTTTAACGAGGATATGATTTATGCGGGAAAGCTGATTCAGAACCGGTTTGGAATTGCCTATGCAGCAGATGCGAAGGTGATTCATTCCCATAACTATTCCGGAATTCAGCAGTTTCATCGCAACTTTGATCTTGGAGTTTCCCAGGCGGAGCATCCGGAGATTTTTGAGGCGGTACCTTCTGAGAGTGAAGGAATCCGCATGGTAAAGAAAAATGCGGCACAGCTCATTTCCGAAGGACATATGCTGCTTCTTCCGAAACTTGTGTGGATCAGTGGCTGGAAATTTCTGGGATATCGCTTTGGAAAAGGATACAAAAAACTTCCGAAGTGTCTGATCCGAAAGATGACTATGAATCCGGGATACTGGTCATAACCGGAGAAAATGTCGGATTCCTGCAGGGAATATCACAGTTTTAACACAATTGACTGTTACACTGAGTGAAACTATAAATCGCGAATCTCGTAAGAAGATAGTGGATAGTTACGAAATCAGACAGATAGAAAGGACTGAAATTCCATGGAGGAAGAGAATAAATTGGGATTCCCCTCTGAGGGAACAGGAAATCAGGAAGAAGGAACAAGGAAAGATCCTGACCGTGTTATGCCGAAATATGGTTATTATCATACACAGAACCATGTGGAAACTCAGACGCAGAATTCCGGGCGGAATCAGAACAGAGACAAGAAGAAACCTTCTTTTGGAAAACGTATTCTTCAGACCGTTGCGATCGCTGTGATTTTTGGAATGGTCTCCAGTCTTGTGTTTACAGGCATGAACAGCCTGATTGGAGGTGGGAAGAATTCTTCTGATGCGGACGAGCAACTTCAAATTGCGGGTGCCGATGAGGCAGAAGCCAAATCTGTTGAGCTGATACCAGATGATGCTGCAGTTACTTCAGACGCTGCGGGAACTTCGGATACTCTGGCAGAAACCTCAGATAAAGGTGCAGTTGCGGCGGTTGCCGAGGCTGCGATGCCGGCGGTTGTTGCAATTACGACGGTCAGTGTGCAGGAGATCCGTGACTGGTTTGGCGGAACGCATCAGTATGCAAGTGAAGGAAGCGGCTCCGGAATTATTGTCGGGGAAAATGATACAGAACTTCTGATTGCGACCAACAACCATGTAGTCAGCGGAGCAACCAACCTGAACGTGTTTTTCTACGGAAGCACAGTATCTGCGGAATCCGGAAATGACAGCAGTATTGATACAGATGAAGCCGTTGCAGGAAGCATTAAGGGAACCGATGCCAACGTGGACCTTGCAGTGGTTGCTGTAAAGAAAGATGCGATTTCATCAGAGGTGATGGCGAAGATTAAAATTGCAAAGCTGGGAGATTCTGAGAACCTGGTCGTTGGAGAGCAGGTGGTTGCAATTGGAAATGCACTTGGATATGGCCAGTCTGTAACATCCGGCTGGGTAAGTGCGCTGAATCGAAGCCTGACGATGAGTGATGGCGTTGCTTCTGATTTGATTCAGACGGATGCCGCAATCAATCCGGGAAACAGCGGCGGTGCCCTTCTGAATATGAAAGGCGAACTGATTGGTATCAATTCTGCAAAATATGCAGACCAGGCCGTGGAAGGTATGGGATATGCCATTCCTCTTTCAAAAGCTCTTCCGATTCTTCAGGAACTTATGAATAGAGAGACGAGAGAAGTCGTAGATCCTGACAAGGCGGCATATCTTGGAGTCTCTTTTACAGATATTTCTTCGGAATCAAAAAAGATGTACAACCTTCCTTCGGGAGCATTTATCCAGGATACGCTTCCGGGAACGGCAGCAGAAGCAGGAGGAATCCAGAAGGGAGATATCATTGTCAAACTGGCGGATTATACCATCAGCAGCGCAGATGATTTGATTAATGCACTGCAGTATTTTGCGGCAGGAGAAGAAATCAGTATTTCCTATATGAGATCCTCAGACGGAACTTATCAGGAATACACAACGCAGGTGACGCTGGGAAGCCAGCCCTGATCTTTGAGAATTTCCGGAAATAGTCGGAAAATTCGATGTGGGTGACAGAATGCCGGCTTCAAAAGTCTGATCGGACTTTTGGAGCCGGTTTATGTTTTTTATGGTTGGAAGACAAACACTTTCCGCCTGTTCACGAAAAGTTTATTATGACCTTTACAAACGATGTGTTATAATCAGAATATGACCAACCATGGAAAGGATTATGGAATCATGAGTGATTTGACAGAAGATACAAAAGATCAAATAGAGACAGAAGAACTAGATACAACGGAAGATACCGTGAATTCAAAAGATAAGGACGGCTACGAATCTTTTTGCTTTCTCTGCAGAAGACCGGCCTCTGAGTGCAGCGGAATGATTGAACTGCCGAACAACATCCATGTATGCAACGATTGCATGCAGAAGAGTTTTGACAGTATGAATAACCAGATGAGCCAGGGAAACTTCAATTTCAACGATCTTATGGGACTGCAGGGATTTGCCTTCCCTGAGATGGACATGATGCCTCAGGCTCCGAAGATCAAGAAGAAGTCCAAGGTAAAGGCAGCTCCTGCTTTTGATCTGAAGAGCATTCCGGCACCTCATAAGATGAAACAGTCACTGGATGAATATGTCATCGGTCAGGATTATGCAAAGAAAGTTATGTCTGTAGCGGTTTACAACCATTACAAACGTGTGGCAGATCAGGAGAAAGATGGTATTGAGATTGAGAAGTCCAATATGCTTATGATTGGACCGACAGGATGCGGTAAGACCTATCTTGTGAAGACGATGGCGAAACTTCTGGATGTACCTCTGGCAATTGCCGATGCAACTTCTCTGACAGAAGCAGGCTACATCGGAGATGATATTGAGAGTGTTGTTTCCAAGCTTCTGGCAGCCGCAGACAACGATGTGGAAAAGGCAGAGCACGGAATTATTTTTATCGACGAGATCGACAAAATTGCAAAGAAGAAAAACACCAACCAGAGAGATGTCAGCGGTGAGGCTGTACAGCAGGGCATGCTGAAACTTCTGGAGGGCAGTGATATCGAAGTGCCGGTTGGAGCTACGAGCAAAAATGCCATGGTGCCAATGACAACCGTAAATACCAGAAACATTCTCTTTATCTGTGGAGGAGCCTTCCCGGATCTTGAGAATATCATCAAAGAACGTTTGAACAAAAAAGCATCCATTGGATTCCAGGCGGATTTGAAGGATAAGTATGATCATGATCCCGATCTTCTTAAGAAAGTGACGGTAGAAGATCTCAGAACTTTCGGAATGATTCCGGAGTTTCTCGGAAGACTTCCGGTCATCTTCACTCTGGACGGACTGAAAGAAGAAGGACTTGTCAAAATCTTAAAAGAGCCGAAAAACGCAATCCTCAAACAATACCAGAAACTGCTGGCTATGGATGAGGTAAAACTGGAGTTTGAAGATGAGGCACTGATGTCCATTGCGAGAAAGGCGATGGAGAAGGATACGGGAGCCAGAGCTCTTCGGGCGATTCTGGAACAGTATATGCTGGATATTATGTATGAAATTCCGAAGGATGACAGTATTGGACAAGTGGTCATCACGAAAGAGTATATTGATGGAAATGGCGGTCCGAGAATTATGCTGAGAGGACAGTCATAAGGCAGAGACTCATCCGGATGATGGATCCGGTTAACAAGTTTTATACAAAAAGGAGAGATTTACTATGTCAAATGCAAACGAATTTTTGAACGAATTAGGAGAGACTCTTTCCAAGACAGCTCAGGGACTGGGAGAGAGAGTTGGCGGAATCTATGAGACTCAGAGAATCCGTACCCGCATTTCTTCTGAGAGAAGAATTGTCCAGAAAGCAATGGCAGACATCGGGGCAATGATTTATGCGAAATACGAAGAGGGCGAGACTCTGAACGAGGAATTTGAGTCCCTTTGTGAGGAAATCAAAGAGCATCTGAATGTGATTGAAAGTCTCAAAGAGGATGAGGCAAACAAGAAAGGCAAAAAAATCTGCCCGGCATGTAAGAAAGCGGTAGATTCTTACGTATCCTTCTGCCCGTTCTGCGGAGCTGCAGTTCCGGATCCGGAGCCGAAGGAAGAAGCAGCAGAAGAGCCGGAAGAGGCAGATGAATTTGTTGATCCGGAGGATGAAGTACCTGCAGATCAAGTACCTGCAGAGGAAGCACCTGAAG
>JAUNAE010000291.1 GCA_030527765.1 Eubacteriales bacterium | reverse complement strand
TCCCGACTATGAAGAGTCAGGGTGCAGCAAAGAACGAAGCAAACAATGCCGCACAGGCATCCGATGCAGCTGAAGCTGCTGCTCCGGAAACTGCTGCTGAAGACAAGACCGGATTCTTCACACCGAATGCGGACATCGATTTCTCCAAAGTGAAGATCGAGCCGCTGTTTGAGGAAAGTGTTGATTTCGATACCTTCAGCAAATCCGATTTCCGTGCCGTTAAGGTTAAAGCCTGCGAGGCTGTAAAGAAATCCAAGAAACTGCTTCAGTTTACTCTGGATGACGGAACCGGCACCGACAGAACCATCCTTTCCGGTATCCACGCATTCTATGAGCCGGAAGAACTGGTAGGCAAAACACTGATCGCCATCACCAATCTTCCGCCGAGAGCCATGATGGGAATCGAGTCCTGCGGTATGCTCCTCTCAGCAATCCATGAGGAGGAAGGCGAAGAAAAACTTCATCTTCTGATGGTCGACAACCACATCCCGGCAGGTGCAAAGCTGTACTAAATAGCAAATTTGTCAGATGTCAGAATGCCTTTTGACATCAATTTGACATCAAATTTCTAACGAATTACGCATCAATACGAAGCGTGACGAAGATTGATTTGATTAGTATCCGACTTGGATAAACATATTGAGCACTTCTTAGAGTAATCTGAGAGGTGCTTTTTTGGTTCTAAGTCAATAGTTGGGGCGCGATTCTTGACGAATCGCGCCCCAACTATTGACTTAGAACCCTTTCTCTTTATCATACAATCAATCGCCTGATAATCACAAGAATCCACTCTTTAACTATTATTTATCAATATTATATTCGTATCTCTCAATGACTCTTGCTGCTTCCTCCGGTGTCTTCACCTGTCTGAGTGCATCCTTCAATTCCGTCTTAGAGAGCATATTTATCAAGTTAAAAAATGCACGAAGATGTGTTTTATGATCAACCGCACTTAGGCAACAGACAAACTCGACCGGGTCCAGCTCATCTGC
The DNA here is from genome assembly GCA_030527765.1 of Eubacteriales bacterium. Next base: position 3,873 of record JAUNAE010000291.1, on the reverse strand, counting down.
ACCGAATTCGATCGGTGTTTCTAACCGTATCAAATTCATTCCTACCTGAATACTTCCCATTTCCAGACCTTCATGAGGAACCGCAAATCCAGAGGAAAGAACAATATATGGACCATTTTCTTCTACGTTTGCGATCATCGCATCGATATATCTCTCTTCAATCATATGATCACGCAGCAATGGAAGAGCAGAAACACGAATCGCTTCTTTCCAGTCACTTGCTGCAACATCCAGTTGAATATATCTGGCTGATAACAGGTGGTGCAGTGCAGGTGCAAAGATTTCTTCTTCTGCTTCCTTTGGCTGATTGAAATACTGTCGTATCTCTTTTTTCAATAATTTCATCAATTCATGTGCCTGTTCCGGAACATGTTCGTATATAATCGGCTGCAACCGTTCAATCAATCCGGCAGCAGTCAGTGCTGTTGTTTCTACACGAGACGGGAGATTCCTGCTTAAGCGCAGCGCATCGATCTTATTGCCTACACGGATATAATCTTCATCCGTAAGTATCGGTGACACAACAATATGCTCTACCGCACAATTACTCAAGGGAACGGTTGAGATAATCAAGTCAGCTTTCTCCGGGGTCACATATCCAGCCTCATGAGATGAGACAATATCGACCACCTGAAAATTAAAATGCTTTTTCAATCGTTCCATAAGCAACTGAGACGTTCCGATTCCTGCATGACAACTGATTACTACGTGAAAAGCAATTTCTCTGTTCTTCTTCCGCTCTAATGCAGCACAGACATGTATCGTAATATACATGATCTCAACTTCCGATATTCTTCGTTCTGCATACTGTTCCAACATAGGAATAGCTGACATTACCGCTTCTTGAACCGAGCGGTTATCATCTACAATTTCCTGCAAATCCGAGTTTTCCGGAAATTCTGCCGCAGAGGCCGCAAACATCGACTCGATATGATTGGACAGGCTCTCAAAGAACTCATAATCGTCCTCCAGCGAACTGCCCAACTTTTCAGAGATCTGATGAATGAACTGTCTGGTCAGCATCTGAATCTGAATCGAAGCAATATCAAAGTTCTGTTTCTTAATATATCGACAGGAAGATAACAGCTCACACAGGTAGTAGATCTCATCAATTGTAATTCGGATTCCGAAATACTGTGCAATATATTTCATGATATCCTGAGCAAACAGAAACTTATCCCCATCAGCCGGGGTCTGCTGTTCCACATACTCACCTTGAAGGATTCTGCTCAACATGATTCCGATATACTTTTGTATCTTCAGGAACGAGCTGTCCGACAGGAACATTCGATGTACCTGTTCCTGTTCACTGATGATTTTACGAATGGTAATTCTGCTTCCTGCTTCAATATTTACAGCTGTCATTTTTCCATCACTATCCTTGCGTTCGAATGCACTGAGCCGAAACAAGAACAGTCTTTTATCACTTTCTTTTCCTTCCACGCGAAGTCCTTTGTTCGGATGAGAATGAACCTGCAATCCTTCTTCTGCAATAAATTCTTTTATCTCATTCAGATCCGCGATGATGGTTGCCCGGCTGACATAGAGAGTTTCTGCAATCGATGCCAACGTAATAAACCCTACTGCGTTAACCAGAAGGGTAGCTGCAATCATCTTCCGTTCTTCTTTTGACAATTTATAGGAATAATAATCTTCGCCATTCCCCAGTGTTCCCGCCTGTCGAAAACTGTCCGGAACATAGATGACTCCACCCGACTGTAATTCCAATGGATCGGCATCCTGCTCATATAACCAGTCATTAATCTTGTTCAGATCATTTCGGATGGTTCGCTGTGATACACTGTATTTTTTTGCAAATGAGTCCAGAGTATATTTTTTCTGTTTTAAATCGTCAACAATATCCTTCTGCCGTTTGTTCATAGTCTTCCCTCAATGCAAGATTCCGATGTGTATGTTTTCCCAACACATGTATCTCATATAATCTATCGCACTATACCAAAGCTATTCTTTTGTTCATGATATCACATAAAATAGAGTAAATAGACTATATTTCCAGAATAAAATATCACCGATAAGGAATCCTTTTGCATCGAACTCCTTATCAGTGATTGAAAACACCTCACTCACGAAAACGTCTTAGGCTGACTTATAACTCTGGTCTCCCATCTGCTGTGCTGCATATTCATAATCTTCCATGAATTGTACTGCTCCATCCATGGCCAGATCCTTTGGATCCATTGACAGTTCGCCTCTGCAAACCTTACGGTACTGCACTGGCATATACTGATGAAGCATGTTCATCGGGATTTTTTCTTCTCTCAGGTTGGCGAAGAGTTTCTCAATTGCTGCCTTAATCTTAGGATCTCCCATGTAGTAACGCACACGATCGGAATAGCTGTACTTTCTGGCAAGACCAACCTGCTTGAAAGTTCCATGATAATGTTTCTGCCAGTTTCCGGGATTATCCGTCATCACCTCTTCAATGGTATCAATCAAGCTTGCTCGTCTTCCGGCAGGAACCAGCTCGCGTTCCATCATCGACAGTGCAAACAATCCTTCTCTCAGTCCATAAGTTACTGCAGGCCCTACCTTCAGGATTGCAATACCATCCACAACCATGTCTCTCAGACTCTGTGCTGTCTGATAGTCGGTAGAATGTCCCTCAAAGACAAGATTCGGGTATTCTTTCAGTTTATTACACAGATCAACAGCTGCCTTACTTTCATAGTAAAATACCTGATCATCACCGAATTCGACACCTGGCTGCACAACAACGGCAATGACATCCTTCATTCCGTCCGGTACACCGGCATCTGCAAATGCTTTGTTGTATGTGTTGACCGTTTCCTCAAATGCCTCCGGTCTGGTGACTGCCAACGTATCTTCTTCTTCCTGCGCTCCTCCGGGAATCGGAACCTCAGATCCCACAATGAATACTGGACGCATGGCATCCGGTTTAGTCTTCAGACGCTCTTCGTATGCCTTCATACAAACCTTATAGAGACGAACTCCTCTTCTTGCGATAGTCTCTGTCGACAGAATGCCTTCCGGATCATCTGCTACTTTCATACTGGTGTCCAGATGAATCTTGGTAAACCCGGCAAGCACATACTGATAAACCAGTTCCTCGGATTTCTCCATAGCCACCTGTTCCGTGTCATTCTGCCAGGTCAAGGGACCAAGATGATCCCCTCCCAGAATAACCTGATTCTCCGGAACTCCGATTTCCTTAGCCATATTCAGAACCATCTCATAGTAATCTTGTGGCTTCATGCCGGTATATCCACCAAACTGATTCACCTGGTTTGCAGTTGCTTCAATCAATACCGGTGTTCCCAGCTTTTTTGCTCTTACCAGGCATGCCTCCAGAACCAGTTCATTTGCCGTGCAATAAGAAGGAATGCCTACAAGTTCACCATTTCTGCGTCTATCCATCATTTCCTGAAGAGGATGTTTCATCATTTTCGCTCACCTTTCTTATGGAATCTCTGCTCTTACCTTTTTACCTGTTCTCCCTATTCCTCTGTTAATTCTTTCGCAGCAGTCCAGGATTCACCTTTAAACACTTTTTCCCCGTCCTGCGCATCCACAGAGCTGAATACGATTCATCACATGCTTTTTAACTTCTTCTCTGCCTTTGTCGTTATATTTCTTGGGATCGAATACCTTTGCATCTGCTTCAAGGACTTCCCTTACTCCTCGGGTGAAGGCAACTCTCAAATCGGTTGCATAGTTCACTTTACAGATTCCATTCTCAATACATTCACGAACGGTCTGATCCGGAACGCCGGAGGTTCCGTGAAGTACCAATGGAATGGACACCACCTGACGAATTTCCTTCAGTCTCTCGATATTCACATTGGTGTTACTAATTCCATGAGCTGTCACTGATCTGCTCAGATATCCTGTCAT